>DASRHD010000446.1:0-10178 GCA_035650695.1 Opitutaceae bacterium | reverse complement strand
AGCGATGCTTCCACCAGTGATCCACAACCCACAGAATGTTGAATGCACCTTTCGGCCGCTGCAGGCGGACGAGGTCAACGAGGCGTACGCCGCGTACCTGGAGGTTTGCGCCTGGCTGCAACGCCGGCAGATCCGGCTGTGGCTGCAACCATTGCCGCCGGAAAAATTCAAAGAGCGACAGGTGAGGGGTGAGCTGTTCGGGCTGTTTGCCGGACGGGAGTTGGCGGTAAGTCTCACTCTGCTGAACGAGACGCCGGCGTACTGGCAGGACGAGCTCGGCACCGAACCGATCTGGTGGCTGAGCACCGTGGCGACATCGGTGAAGTTCAAGGGCCGCGGGCTGGGCGAGCGTGCGGTGGCGCAGGCGACGACCTGGCTGGCGCGCAAAGGCGCCACTGAAGTGCTGCTCGACTGCGCGCTCGGGTTCCTCCCGCGATTTTACCAGAGGTGCGGTTTTTCCGCCCTGATCGAGAAGGACGTGACGTTTTCCAGCGGAAACACGTATCCGCTGGTGCTGATGAAAAAAGACATCGCGGCGGTCGCCGTGGCGGAGGAGGTTAAAAATAGTGTGGCTTAATGGGTTGGAAGTCTGCGATGCTTCCGGCCCTTATGAACCCTGTTCTCAAGCTGTTGATCGAAGGCGGCAGCCTCACGACCGCGCAGATGGCGAAGGTCGCGGGCCTGTCCGAATCGGAGGTTAACCAGCATCTGGAACAGTTGAAGAAAGAGAAAATCTTCCTCGGCTGGCGTCCGGTGCTCGATCTTTCGCGCGAGGAAGCCGCCGCCGCCGTGGTTCATGCCGTGATCGAGGTGAAAATCACCCCGGAGCGGGGAGGCGGGTTCAACCGTCTGGCGGAGCGGATCGGCCGCTTCGACGAGGTCGAGTCCTGCTACCTGATGTCGGGCGGCTATGACCTGCTGCTCTTCGTCAAGGGCTCGTCGCTGCAGAAGGTGGCGGCCTTCGTTTCGGAAAAGCTGTCGACGATCGAGGGCGTGCTCTCGACCTCCACCCATTTCATGCTGCGCTGCTACAAGGACCAGGGCTTCCTCTTCGACCAGGGCGAGGCGCCGGCCACGCGGCTCAACGTCGCTCCATAACCGGAGGCATACGCCATGAGCAACGACCCGAAACGATGGGTGGCGGGCCACGTGGCCGCGCTGCCCAAGAGCGGCATTCGCGACTTCTTCGAACTGGTGGCAAAAATGAAGGGCCAGGACGTGATCTCGCTCGGCGTGGGAGAACCGGACTTCGTCACGCCCTGGCACATCCGCGAGGCGGCGATCTTCGCCCTGGAGAAGGGAAAAACCTATTACACCTCCAACCTCGGCCTGATCGAGCTGCGCCGCGCCATCGCCGAATACGTGGCGAAACATTTTGGCGTCGGCTACCGGGCGGAGGACCAGGTTCTTGTCACCGTCGGCGTGAGTGAAGCGCTGGACCTGGCCTGCCGCGCCTTCTGCAACGCGGGCGACAAGGTGATGTTTCACCAGCCTTGCTATGTCTCCTACCATCCGAGCATCCGGCTGGTCCACGCCGAGGCCATCGCCGTGCCCACCTACGCAAAGGACAACTTCGCGCTCACGGCGGAAGCGCTGCGCGCCGCCTGGCAGCCGGGGGCAAAGATCCTCATGCTCAACCTGCCGTGCAATCCGACCGGCGGCACCTGCACGCGTGAGCAGCTCGGCGCCATCGCCGATTTTTGCCGCGAAAAGGACCTGCTGGTGCTGAGCGACGAGATCTATTCCGAGCTGACCTTCGACGGGGAGCATACCAGCATCGCCAGCCTGCCGGGAATGGCGGAGCGGACGATCTTTCTTCACGGCTTCTCCAAGGCGTTCGCCATGACCGGCTGGCGCATTGGTTATGCCTGCGGACCGGCGGCCCTGGTCGACGCGATGATGAAGGTGCACCAATATTCCATGCTCTGCGCTTCCATCATCGCGCAGGAGGCGGCCCTCGAGGCCCTGCAACGCGGCTGGGACAGCGTCCTGAAGATGCGCGAGCAGTATCATCGCCGACGCGACCTGGTGGTGCGGCGTTTCAACGAGATCGGCCTGAAGTGCCATTCGCCGCGCGGCTCGTTTTACGCCTTTCCCGACGTCACCGGGACCGGCCGCGACGAGAAGGATTTTGCCGTTGGTCTACTGGAGAAGGAGAAGGTCGCGGTCGTGCCGGGCACGGCGTTTGGCGAGAACGGCCGCGGCCACGTCCGCGCCTGCTTTGCCACCAGCTACGAACAGCTCATTGCCGCCTGCGACCGGATCGAACGGTTCGTAAACAATCTGAAAACCTGAATTCACCGCGGAGGACGCAAAGAACGCGGAGGCTTTGATTGATTTCTCCGCGGCCTCTGCGTTCTCTGCGGTTAAAACCACAACATGTCCCGCACCGTCGCCATCGTCGGCCGGCCCAATGTCGGCAAGAGCCGCCTGTTCAACCGCCTGGTCGGCCGGCGCGTATCGATCGTGCACGACCAGCCGGGCATCACCCGCGATGTGGTGGCGGCCCACGTTGAGGAAGGCGCCTATACACTTCTCGACACCGGCGGCATTGGCCTGAAAGGCGGCGAGACGACGCGGGAATTGATCGCCGCCTCGGAGCAACAGGTCGATTTCGCCATCGATACGGCGACGCTGATCCTTTTCGTCATCGACGGCCTGGAGGGTGTGACCGCGCTGGATGAGCGCATTGCGACGAAACTCCGCCGGAGCAAGAAGGCCGTCCTGCTCGTGGTGAACAAGGCCGATTTTTCCGACGAAAAGATCGAGCTGGCCGACGCCTACAAGCTCGGCTTTGGCGAGCCGCTGCGGGTTTCGGCCGAGCACGGCCGCGGCGAAGAGGAGCTGCGCGCCGCGGTTTTGGAAAAACTCGGGCCGCCGGCGGCCGCGGAGGAGGGTGGGGTGAAGACTGCCGCCGATCCGCTCTGCGTCTGTTTCATCGGCCGGCCCAACGTCGGCAAATCCTCGCTTGCCAACCGCCTGCTGCAGAGCGACCGCCTGATCGTCAGCCCGGTGCCGGGCACCACGCGCGACGCCGTCGAGGTGCCGTTCCAGTTTAAAGGCCGCGACGGCCGGCTGCATCCGTTCCGGCTGATCGACACCGCCGGGATCAAGGCCGCGACCAAGCTGGCCTCGCCCGTGGAATACTTTTCCCGCTTGCGGTCGCTCGAGGCGGTGCAGCGCACCGACGTCGTTTTTCTCGTGCTCGACGCGCTCGACGGCGTGACCCAGCAAGACAAGGCGATCGCGGGCGAGGCGATCAAGGAGCACAAGCCGATTGTCATCGTGGTCAATAAGTGGGACCTGGTGCATGAGGCGTTCGCCGGCGACACGCCGCCCGCCGGCTACAAAAATGAGCGCGACTACCGGGAAAAATACGAGGCGGCGCTGTTCGACCGGCTGTTTTTCACCCCGGGAGCGCCGGTTATTTTCGTCTCGGCGCTGAGCGGTTATGAAAATGACCGCATGCTCAACGCCGCGGTCAAGCTCCACCGCACCCTGGACAAGAAATTGCCGACCGCCCGCCTCAATCAGACACTGGTGCGCCTGGCCGAGCGCACGCCGCCGCCGGCGATCGGGGCGCGCCGCTTCCGCATTTATTATGCGGTCCAGACCGGCAACCGGCCGTTCCGCGTCCGGCTTTTTTGCAATCGGGAGGAAAAGCTGACCGAGAGCTACCGCCGCTACCTCGAGGCAGGCATCGTCGAAGAGTTCGACTTGAACGGCTGTCCCGTGCACTTTGACCTGGTGGGCAAGGCCCGCCACGAGGACCATCGCGCCACCCTTTCCCACAAACCTTCCGACCATGAAACTCTCGAAGACTGATTATCGCGGCGGCGAGGCACTCTGCTTCTCCACCAAGGCCCTCGAACTGACCGTCACCACCGGTCTCGGCCCGCGCGTCGTGTCGCTGCGCTCGCTCAGCGGAAAGGCGGGCAACTTGTTTTTCCAGTTCCCCGACGATGAAAAGCGCTATCACGGTTATTATCTGCGCGGCGGACACCGGCTGTGGCATTCGCCCGAACATATCGTCCGCACCTATCAGCCGGACGACGAGCCGCTGGCGGTGCGTCTGCTGCCGCACGGCGCGGCCCTGACCCAGCCGGTCGAAGCGCAGACGGGCATGCAGAAGGCGATGCGCATCGAGCTGCTCGGCGAACGCACCGTGCGCGTGACGCACACCCTTTCCAATCGCGGCCTCTGGGCAGTGGAGGCATCGGCCTGGGCGCTGACCATGCTGCGCGGCGGCGGCTACGGCGTGATTCCGCTCATGCCCAAGGGCTCGCACGAGAGCGGAGACCTGCTGCCGAACTACGCGCTGGTGCCGTGGACCTACACCGACCTGGCGCTGCCATGCTGGAATTTCCACCGCGATTTTCTCGGCATCGACGTGGCCCGGGCGCCGCACGCCCAGAAGCTCGGCCTGACGAATTATCCCGGCTGGTCGGCCTACTGGCTGAACGGCACGACACTGGTGAAGTACACGCCGGTCGTGTCCGGCGCGACCTATCCCGATCTGGGCAGCGCGCTCGAGACCTTCACCAACGGCGAAATGATCGAGATCGAAACGCTTTCGCCGCTGACCAAACTCGAGCCCGGCAGAAGCGTGACCCACGTGGAAAACTGGACCGTGTTCGACGGCTTGCCCAAGCCCTCCAGCGACAAGGTCTTTAATGAATCGCTCGCGCCGGCGGTGAGGAAGTGGCTGAAAATGTTGAAGTGACTCCGCTGCGCATCGTTTTCCTCGGCTCCGACGCCATCGCGCTGCCGCTGCTGGACTGGCTGGCAGGGGAGGGGAAAGCGACGGTGGCGGCAGTCTTCACCCAGCCCGACCGCCCGGCCGGGCGCGGGCAGAAAGTCGAGGCCAACGCGATCAAGCGCTGGGCGCTGGCCCGTCGGCTGCCGGTTCTTCAGCCAGATAAACTCACCGAGGCGGAACGGACGCGGCTGGCCGAACTGGCGCCAGACCTTGCGCTGGTCGTAGCTTACGGGCACATCCTGCACGACAATTTCATCGCCGTGCCTCGGCTGGGCACGCTCAACCTCCACGCCTCGCTCCTGCCGAAATACCGCGGCGCCTCGCCGATCCAGACGGCGATCGCCTGCGGCGAGCGCGAGACCGGCGTCACGCTCATGCGCATCGTGAGAAAACTCGACGCCGGTCCGGTGGCGGACGCCGAACGCGTGGCCATCGGGCCGCGGGAGACCGCGGCGGAAATCGAGGCGAAGCTTGCCGCGGCCTGCGTGCCGCTGCTGGCCCGGGCGCTGCCACCGCTGGCGGCCGGCGGCCTGGTTTTTGCCGAGCAGGACCATGCCACGGCGAGCTATTGCCGGCGCCTCGAAAAGGGCGATGGCGGACTTGATTTTGCCGCGCCTGCCGCCGTGCTGGCAGCGCGGATCAACGGTCTTTTTCCCTGGCCAGGATGCGCGGTGGAGATCTCCGGCGAGCCGGTCAAGCTCGGCCTGGCCGAGGCGGCGGTGGCGGCGGACGCTTCTGCCGCGCCCGGCACGGTGCTGGGTGCCGACGGCGAGGCGCTGCTCGTCGCGACCGGCGACGGCGTGGTGCGCCTGCTCCGGTTGCAGCGACCCGGCGGCAAGATGCTGGCAGCACCGGACTTCCTGCGCGGCTTCCGGGTTGCGTCGGGCGCGGTCCTGCCGTCCCGCCCGATGCCGCCGCTGGTACAGGCCACCCCGTTTCGCTGACCGTGCAACCTGCGCTTGTTTTCGCCGCTGATTTTGGCAAGCGTGGAGGGATGAGACTTACTCGTGTGCTGTGGGCGTTTGTTTTCGGTGCGCTTTTAAGTACCGCCCAGGCGCAGACCAATCCGGCGCAGCTGGACATTGCCAACCTCCGGGAGGATGTCCGGCTGCTCACCCAGCGGGTAGGCGACCTGCAGATCCGCGTCGAGCAGCTGGAACGCGAGAACAACGAGCTGCGCAGCCAGACCGGCAACGCCGCCCAGACCTATGCCACGGTCGCGCAACTCAACGACGCGGTTGCCCAGCTCAACCGCGCGATCAAGGCCTCGGCCGCCGCCACCAAGTCCGAGACGCTGGAGCAGGTGAGCGCTCAGATGGAGAAACTCGCCAAGCAGACCAATGCCGCGCTGGCCGACCTGGCCAAGGGGCAGGCCACGCGCGCCAACGTCCAGACCAGCTTCAGCGAGGATTACCCCAAGGAAGGCGTCAGTTATACCGTGCAAAAAGGCGACACCCTCTCGAGCATTGCCAAGAAAACCAATGCCAGCATGCACGATATCATCAACGCCAACAAAATTTCCGACCCGACCAAATTGATGGTCGGACAATCGCTCTTCATCCCCCAGGCGCAGGCCTCCAAAAACTGACATGGCTGCATCCAAATCACGCCTCGGCCGCGGACTCGGCGGCCTTATTGCCGCCGCGGTGCCCGCCGCGCCCAAAGTCGATTCGTCCGCGAAGCCCGCGGCCGGCCAACCGCCGGTCGTCCCCGCCACGCCGGGTTTCCAGGAAATTTCCGTCGATTTGGTCGAGCCGAGCCCGTATCAGGCGCGCCGGGAAATTCCGCCGGAGCAGCTTAACGAGCTGGCCGACAGCATCCGGGCAGAGGGGCTGCTCCAGCCGATCGTGGTGCGCCGCCAGGGGGAAAAATTCCAACTCATCGCCGGCGAACGCCGCTGGCGCGCGTTCAATCTGCTCAAGCTCAAGACCATTCCCGCCCGCGTGGTGGAGGCGAGCAACGCCTCGTCCGCCGCCATCGGCCTGATCGAGAACCTCCAGCGCGAGGGGCTGAATCCGATCGAGGAAGCCTATGGCTATGCCAGCTTGATCCGCGATTTCGACCTGACCCAGGAATCGACTGCCGATCGCGTCGGGAAGGCCCGGGCAACGGTGGCGAACTCGCTCCGCCTCCTCAGCCTGGACGGCGAAATTCAGGGCTACATCGCCAAAAACCTGCTCAGCGTCGGCCATGCCAAGGTGCTGCTCGGGATCGAGGATCCGGCCCAGCGTACGGTCCTGGCCCGTCGCGTGATCGAGGAGGGCCTGAGCGTGCGGGTGACGGAAAAATTGGTGCAGGCGAAAAAATCCGGCGCCCCGGTGGCGGCGGTTTCCGGCGGGCGGCCCGTGCCCCCGGTCGAGGCGGCGGCGCTCGCCAGCATTGAAAAAAAGCTTACCTCCCATCTCGGCGCGCGCGTCGCCCTCAAGCACGCGCCGAAAAAAGGCCGCATTGTCATCGAATACCACGGCAACGACGATCTCCAGCGCATCCTTGAAAAACTCGGCATAGAGGCGTGACCTCATGAACCCGGCGGACACGTTCAAGGAGGCGCTTTCCGATGCGTCCGCGCTGAGTGCGAAAATGTTCCGGCTGCGGCTGCCCTTCGTGGCGGAAATGCGGCATTATTCCTGGGACAAGCTGCGGAGCGACCTGGTTGCCGGCGCGACCCTCACGCTCGTCTCCATTCCTCAAGCCATCGGTTTCGCCCTCATTCTCGGCCTGCCGCCAACGAGCGTGATCTTGTCCGTGGTCATCGGCGGCTTCATCAGCGCGCTGTTTTTCTCTTCCCATCACCACGTTTTCGGACCGACCACGTCGGTCAGCCTGATCACGGCCACGGCGATCGCCGCCAACAGCGGCCTGGGCCTCGACCCGCTGCCGCTCGCCGCCTATATGGCGTTTTTGATCGGCGCGGTGCAGTTTCTCGCCGGCCTGCTCAATTTCGGCGAGATCACCAAGTTCATTTCGCGGTCGGTCGTGGTGGCCTACACCGCGGCGATCGGCATTCTTCTCATCACCAGCCAGCTGCCGAACTTCCTCGGTTTCGGCGTGCCGGCGGGACAACGGTTCGTCACGATCCTGACCGACGTCTCGGGCGCACTGGCCCGGGTGAACGTCTCGGCCTGGGCCATCGGCATCGGCGTGCTGACGCTGGCCATTTTCGAAGGGATCAAGTTTTACCGCAAAACCTGGCCAGAGGCGCTGATCGGCCTGGCCGCGCTCGGTCTCCTGGCACGTCTTTTGTCCTTTCTGATCGGCCGCTATCATCTCTTCGGCCTGTCGGCCATGCCCTTCCGGCTGGTGAAGGATGAAGGCGCGCTGACCGCGGCGTTTCCCACCTTCACCGGGCTGCCGTCGATGAGGATGCAATTGCACATGCTGCCCGCGCTGGCGAGCACGGCGATCGCCGTGGCCATCATCGGCATGCTGGAAGCCACCGCCATCACCAAGTCGCTTGCGGCCAAGAGCGGCCAGCACCTCGATCCGAACCAGGAACTGATGGGCATGGGCGCGGGCAACATCGCGGTCGGTCTCTTCGGCGCCACGCCTGGCTCCTCCTCCTTCACCCGTTCCGCCGTCAACTACCAGAGCGGCGCCGCCTCGCAGCTTTCCTCAATCCTGAGCAGCGTGGTGGTCCTGCTCATTCTCTTCTTCGTCACGCCAGTCTTCAATTACATCCCGGTGGCAGCGCTCGCCGCGCACCTCATGCGCGTGGGCTACAAGCTGATCAACCGCCATCAGATCCGGGTAGCCATGAGCTCGACCAGGTCCGACCTCATCGTCTTCGTCGTCACCCTGGGCGCCGCGCTCTTCCTCAAGCTCGACAACGCCATCTATGTCGGCATCGGTGTCGCGCTCGCCCTGTTTCTGCAGAAGACGAGCACGCCCTCCCTCGTCGAATACACCTTCAACGAGAGCGGCATTCTCTCCGAGCTGACCGATCCGGCGAAGCGGCCGAACCCGCAGATCTCGATCATCCACGTCGAGGGCGACCTTTTTTTCGGCGCCGCCGACCTTTTTCAGGAACACCTGCGCCGGCAGGCGGAGGACGAGAATATCCGCGTCTTTATCTTGCGGATGAAAAATGCCCGCCATCTCGATGCCTCCACCGTCATGGCGATGGAAACGCTCCACGATTATCTGCGCCAGACCGGCCGGCATCTCATCATCAGCGGTTGCAACGCCGACGTCCTGCGCGTCCTCCAGCGCAGCGGCCTGCTCGCGCAAATGGGAGCCGAAAACGTCTTTCCCGCCGAGGTCAACCTGACCATGAGCACCAAGCGGGCCCTGCAGCGCGCCTCGCAATTGTTGAAGCAAACCGGCGCCGGCGGACAAAAAGCCGATGTGCGCATTTTTTATGACAGCCGTCGCCAACAGCAGGCTGCGCCGGCTCCGACCGGCGCCGTGACCGCGCCGCCCCCGGAGCCGCCGGAGGACTACGCCATCTGACGCGGGGACAGGCCGGGCCGGCCTCAGAAATCAAGTCCGACGGCAAAACCCACGAAGCGCGGGGCGAGGTCGGGATAAAAATAAACGTCGGGATGTGGAGCGTAGCGGTAGCGCGCCACCGTCCGGCCAACGGCGGTCCCAATCAGCGCGCCGGCCAGCACATCGGAGGCAAAATGGGCGTTGTGATTGATGCGGGCGGCGCCGACCAGAGCGGCCACGCCATAGGCGGCGGAATCGACCCAGGGATTGTCGCGATAATGCGCGGCGATAACGGAGGCGACCGTGAAGGCCTGGGTAGCGTGGCCGGACGGAAACGAGGCGCTGCCGCTAAACGGGGAAAAATGGAACACGCCGCGGTGGGCGGGGGGCCGGCTGCGCCCCACCATTTCCTTCATGACGAGGGCGATGCTGCCGGAAAAAAGGCTGGCGGCCAGTCCGTCTTCGGCCACGACCTTGGCCCGGTTGTCATCGGCGACAAAGCCGCCTAGATAAAACGCGCCGAGCACGCCGAAAGAATATTCGGCGCCGAAGGGTTCGAAATTGTCGGCAAAATGTTCGGCCCAGTTATGGCTATTTCGCTGCGCCGCGTCGCGAACAGGGCGGTCGAGCAGCGCCGCTGTGCCGGCCACGGCGGCGACGGCGCCTCCGAACCGGTACCAATCCTCCTCGTCCCACCGGGCGGGCGAGGCGAAAACATAACCGGCCTCATGCCAGACGACACGGCCATAAGCCGGCAATGAAGGAGCGGGAGCCGGGGCGGGCTCGATCAAGGTGGCAACGGGCTGCGCCGGCAGCGCGACGGCTGACAGCCACATTGCCGCCAGCCCGATCGATAATCGCAGGCCGCCTCCTTTCCGCATAGCCATACCTAAGTCTACGGCGGAGCAAAGGCAACGCGCCGGCGCGGTTTCACGAAAAAATGAAAGCTCCTGCCCGTCAGCGCCTTACCATGAACGAATATCCGGGGAGA
>DASRHD010000445.1:0-4567 GCA_035650695.1 Opitutaceae bacterium | reverse complement strand
GGGCGCTGGGGCTCGCACCCTTCAATGTCACCCATTACCGCGTAAACAACACCACCTACGAGCATCTACCGCTCGATTTCTGCAAGGAAAACCTCGTCCTCCCCGTCGGCCTGGTGGGCGATTTCCTGCTCGTCGCGTTCGCCAATCCCTTTGAAGTCACGGTTCCCAACAAGATCCATGAGATGACCGGCAAGCGGGTCATCCGCCTGCTCGCCCGGGAAAAGGACCTCAAGGAAAAGTTCACCCGCGATCGCACCCAGGGCGACGCCCAGTTCGCCGAGGTGGTCAAGGAAATCGGTCAGGAATTCGGCGAAAAGGGCGCCGAGCTGACGGTGGAGGACGTGACCGAGGAATCCGGTCCGATCATCCAGCTCAGCAACCGCATCATCGAGGACGCCTATTTCGGCGGCGCGAGCGATATTCACATCGAGCCGGGGGAAAAGGAGATGACGGTACGGTATCGGGTGGACGGCATCTGCCACGAAAAGCTCCGTCTGCCGATCAAGGTCGCGCCCGCGCTGGTCGCCCGCCTCAAGATCATGTGCAATCTCGACATCGCCGAGCGCCGCCTGCCGCAAGACGGCCGCATCGTCTTCAAGCAATACTCGAAGAAAGGCATCGACATCGATCTCCGCGTCGCCACCGGCCCGCTTAACTACGGGGAAGGCGTGGTCATGCGTATCCTCGACAAGCAGAAGTCGACCCTGCCGCTTACCGCGCTCGGCTTTTCCGAGGAAAACCTAGCCAAGTACCGTGACGTCATCCGCCAGCCCTACGGCATGATCCTGCACTGCGGACCCACCGGCTCAGGCAAGTCCATGACGCTTTATTCCGCGCTCAACGAGATCAATTCGCCCGAGATTGTCATTCGCACCGCGGAGGATCCCATCGAATACACTCTTCCCGGCATCTGCCAGATGCAGATGCACAAACAGATCGGCCTGACCTTCGCCACCGCCCTGCGCGCCTTCCTTCGCCAGGATCCCGACATCATTCTGGTGGGCGAAATTCGCGACCGGGAGACGGCGGACATCGCCGTCGAGGCGGCGCTGACCGGCCATCTGCTCATCAGCACGCTGCACACCAACGACGCGCCGAGCACGATCGCGCGCCTCACCGACATGGGCATCGAGCCCTTTATGATCTCCTCTTCGCTGCTTTGCGTCTGTGCCCAGCGCCTGATGCGGCGCGTCTGCAAAAATTGCCGCGTTCCGCTGGAGACCAAGGGGCGGGAAAAGGAGATCATGGAAAGCGCCATCGGCTGGGGCGGCCAGATCTTCAAGGCCAATCCCAAGGGTTGCAGCAAGTGCGGCAGCAGCGGCTACAAGGGCCGCGTCGGCATCCATGAACTGATGACCATCAGCGAAGAGTTGATCGAGGGCATCAACAAGGAAATGGAGACGGCGGAGCTGAAGAAGATCGCGATGAAGAGCGGCATGAAAACGCTCCATCAGGACAGCATGCTCAAGGTCAAGGAAGGCCTCACCACCATGGAAGAGGCGATCGCGACGGTGCCGCCGGACCTTTGATTCAGACGTAAACCCCGCCGCCGAGCAGGCGTTCGCCCTCGTAGAAGGCGAGGATCTGTCCGCTGGCGAGCGCGCGTTGCGGCTCCTGAAACACCACCCGCGCGGTCCCGCCAGCCTCGGGAAAAAATTCCAGCGGCACGCGCGGATCGCGGTAGCGCACGCGGCCTTCCCGCGGATGCGGCTCGACGGACGCTTCGGTCAGCCAGCTCAGGCCATGGACGCGGACCTCACGGCTGAAAAGCCCCGGCGCTGCCGGCTCCTCGAACGCCACGAGCAACGCGTGATCGGCGGCCCGCTTGCCGACAACGACGTAATTTTTGAAATCGGCATTGGAGGGAATGCCGATGCCCCGGCGCTGGCCGAGGGTGTAAAGGTGCAGCCCGCGATGCTCCCCGAGCACGCGCCCGTCCGCCGCCCGCACAATTGGGCCGGGGTGGTCGGGCACATAGGCCCGCAGAAAATCCTGGATCTTCACCTGGCCGATGAAGCAGATGCCCTGACTGTCTTTCTTGTCGGCGTTGGGCAGGCCGGCCTCGCGGGCGAGCCGGCGCAGTTCGGGCTTGGCCAGATGCCCGATGGGAAACCGGGCGGCGGCGAGCTGGACGGGCGAAAGAAGGGCGAGAAAGTAGGACTGGTCCTTGTTTTTATCCGCGCCCTCCCACAATTGCGGAGTGCGGAGTGAGGATTTTGAAAGGGAGATCGAAGCAGCCGGAGGTTCCGGCCTCATCATTCCGCCGTCTGCGTTCGCCAGTCCGCAATCCACGCGTCGCGCGTAATGGCCGGTGGCGACGGCATCGAAACCGTGATCCCGCGCCCAGGCCGCGAAAGCGCCGAATTTGATCTCCCGGTTGCACATCACGTCGGGGTTGGGCGTGAGGCCGCGGGCGTAACCGTCGAGCAGGTATTGGACGACACTTTCCCGGTAGTCGCGCATCAGATTCACGACTTGGAAATTGATCCCCAGGCGCTCCGCCACCGCTCGTGCGTCGGCGATGTCCTGTTCCCACGGGCACTGGCCGGGGATGCCGTCCTCGTTGATCCAGTTTTTCATATAGGCACCGGCCACGTCATGCCCCTGCTGCTTGAGCAGGAGCGCGGCGACGGAGCTGTCGACGCCGCCGGACATGGCCACGAGGATTTTTTCGCGCGCTGGCATCGGTCCCGTCAAGCGACGCGGCCTGGCAATATTTGTCAACGCCGGCTGGAACGAAATTTTTTTTCCGGCTTGTGCGTGTCCGCGCATGCCGGATGCTTTAGAACACTTAACGGAACGATTCCGGCGGCGCGCGAAACAGTCCCGAGCCCGCCTGGCTCGTTTTGTTAGGCGCTCTCCGTTTCGACATGCGCTCGCGTGACAAAAAAATCGCCCGTGCCTGGCTTAGCTCGCCGGCCAGCGGAGTCATTGAGCTCGCCCACGACTGGCGGTTCCGCCCCAAGCCGCCGCTCGTGCTTCGTCCGCGTGATCCGGCGGACGGAGCCGCCGTGGCTTTTGCCACGCTGACGCGCTTTCCCGATTACACCTTTGGCCGCGAAAGCGGTTACTTCGTCAACAAGAAGGGGGAGATTTTCTTTTTTCTGCCCAGCAGCCGGCTGCCGGCCGATCTCGATGCCCTGACCACGGCCGTTTATCTGGCGGGCGATTTCAACGGCTGGCAGGACGCGGTCGGCCGGCGGGAATGGCGGCTGCAGCCGGCCCGGCTGGCCGGCGACGCCGTCCTGCTCCATACCGGCCCGGCCCGGAACTTCTTCGCCCAGCCGGCGCTGCGCTTCAAGTTCGTCACCGGCGACCACCGCTGGCTGGAGGTGCCGCGCCACGCGCCCAACGCCGTCCGCGACGAAGCGGGTAATTACAACCGGATGATCGATCCGGAGCGGACCGGCCAGCATCTCTTTCACTTCACCCTCGCGACGCCGGTCGATCTCACCATGCCGTGGACGGTGGCGTGGCTGGAGGACGGCGAAGCCCAGGGCGTGCCGCTGCGGCCGGGCGATTTCTTTCATCAGCTCAAAACGCCGCTTCCGCTCGGAGCGCAGGTGAGCGGGACTGAAACCGTCTTTCGCCTCTTCGCCCCGCGGGCCCGCCGTGTCGAATTGTGTCTGTGCCGCGACCTGGCGGAACAGGAGGCGCCGCACCACTACACCCCTGCGCGCCATCCACACTCCGCCGGCGTCTGGGAAATCACCCTGGCGCAAAACCTCCACGGCTGGTATTACTGGTATCACGTCGACGGGCCGCAGGACGAATTCGGCCTGTTCGACCCCGCCCAGCGCATTCTCGATCCGTATGCGCTGGCCGCGGTCGACCGCGCCGGTCCGGGAATCGTCCTGGACCGCGCCTGGGTGGGGCAGGGAGACCACGATTTCCGCACGCCCTCCTGGCAGGATCTCGTCATTGTCGAGGCGCACGTGCGCGATCTCGCGGCCAACGCCCCGGTCAAGGCCGCCGCGGGGGAGCGGCGTGGCTTCACCGGCCTGACCAAGTGGGTGCAAAGTCCGGATTTTTATCTCCACCGGCTCGGTGTGAATGCGGTCGAGCTGCAGCCGGTTCAGGAATTCGACAACCGAACGCCCGAGGAATACCACTGGGGTTACATGACCAGCAATTTTTTTGCGCCGGAAAGCAGTTACTCCCTCGACCCGGCGCGAGCCTCGGGCGTGCGGGAGTTGCAGGAGCTGGTGCGGGCCTTCCACCGCCGCGGGATCGCCGTGCTGCTCGACGTGGTTTTCAATCACGTCGGCGAGCCGGCCCATCTCATGTTCATCGACAAGCTCTATTATTTCGAGCAGGACGAGGCCGGCGTGCTCGCGAATTGGAGTGGCTGCGGCAACGACCTGCGCGCCCGTTCCGCCATGGCCACGCGCCTCATCATCGACAGCTGCATTCACGCCATGGAAGCCTACGGTGTGGACGGATTCCGCTTCGATCTCGCCGATCTCATCGGTCTTGACGTGCTCCGCGAGATCGAAGCCTCGCTGAAAAACGCCAAGTCCGACGTCGTGCTCATCGCCGAGCCCTGGAGTTTCCGCGGGCACATCGC
>DASRHD010000444.1:0-2565 GCA_035650695.1 Opitutaceae bacterium | reverse complement strand
TTTTCGAGCATCTGCCGGTGGCGCGGTTTGATCCACCCTTTGAGGAATTTTTTGCCACCCCGCAGGAGACGGATTTTGCCAGGCTCTGCGCGGCCCACGGCGCCGCGCATGTGCTGGTGCGTGACTGGAAACATTTCATCGAACTGGTGTCGGTGTTGCCGGCGGGCGGCCTGCGCATCCTGGAGGTGCGGACCGACCGCAAGAGCGACGCCGCCATGCGGAAGAAATTTTTTGCCGCAGCCTCGGCCGCGGCGGAGCAGGCGCTGGCCTGACTCAACAGCCCAGGCGACCGGCCCCGCCCGCGCGGGTCTCGCGCTGCAACATGACCAGCTCCTTGCGCGGCACCCAACCTTCGCGCAGCCAGAAAGCGCGACCGGTCGCGTTGACCGCGTACAGAAAGATGTTGCAGCGCGATATTCCGGCGGTGTGAAGCCGGGCGAGGCATTCCGCGACAAGGGCGCGACCGACGCCGCGGCGGCGGTAACCGTGACTGACGGCGAGATGGTGAAGATAACCGCGGCGTCCATCGTGTCCGCAGAGAACGGCGCCGATCAGCTGGTCATCGGTTTCGGCGACAAGGCTGAGGTGACGGTTGCGCTTGAGGTAGAGCGCGATCGGCCGGCGGCCGTCGGACTCATTGAGGCCAATGCCTTCGCTGGTTTTCCACAGCGCCAGCACCCGGTCGTAATCCGCCGGTTTCATCTCGCGCAACGTGAAGCTGCCGGAAATGTGCCTTTTTCTTGCCACGGCCGGACTATTACAACTGCACCGGCAGACCGATTTCAATGATCTGGGTGGGCAAAATTTTGTAATAGTCCTTCGCCGGGGTGGCGTTGCGGCTGAGGAAGGCGTAAAACCGCTTTTCCCATTCCCACATGCGGGCGTTGCCGCCGGTAATGATCATTTCACGGTTGAAGAAGAAGATCGTTTCCTGCGGTTTGATCGGCACGCCGCGGGCCTGAATCAGCGCGACCAGGGCGCTGACGTCGGGCGACTCCATGTAACCGTAGCGGCCGATGGCGCGCCAGACGCCTTCGCCCAGGTCCTCCAGCGACATCCGGTCGGGCGCGGCGACCTGTGGCACTTCCTGCGTCATGATGGTGAGGAGAACCACGGTCTTGTGCAGGCACTTGTTGGCCTTGAGGTGATGGAGCAACGCCAAGGGCGTGCCCTTCGGCGTACCGGCCATGAAGACGGCGCTGCCGGGAACCCGCACGATGGACTTGCTCTTGGCCACGATTGAGAGCTCGATCTCGGTGATGGCCCCGCTGTAGACCTTCTCGAGGATTTCGTTGCGGCCGCTTTTCCAGGTGTGCATGACGGCGAGGGCGCCCACTGCCATGGCGATGGGCAGCCAGCCGCCGGCGCCGATTTTGTGCAGGTTCGAGCCGAAGAAGGCCAGATCAACGATCATGAAGGCGGCGCACAACGGCAACGACTGCCACCACCGCCAGCCCCAGCGCCGGCGGGTGACGCGATAAAACGCCAGGGAGGTCACCACCATCGTGCCGGTGACGGCGATGCCGTAGGCAGCCGCGAGATTCGAGCTGGAGCGAAACCCGAGCACGACCGCGAGGGCACCGAGACCAAGCAGCGTGTTCATCAGCGGCACATAAATCTGGCCGGCCAGGTCGGGATTGGTGTAAAACACCTTCAGGCGGGGAAAAAATCCCAGCTGGATGGCTTGGCGTGCAAGCGAGAAGGTGCCGGAAATCAACGCCTGGCTGGCGATGACGGCGGCGACGATGGAAAGGACAATCAGCCCGAGCTTGGCCGCGCCGGCGGGCGCGAGATCGAAAAAAGGATCGAGCTTCATGACATTTTCGTGCGTGAGCAGCAGCGCGCCCTGGCCGAAGTAATTCAGCAGCAGGCCGGGACAGGCCACGCCGAACCAGGCCCAGCCGATGGCGCGCCGGCCGAAATGACCAAGATCGGCGTAAAGCGCCTCCGCCCCGGTGACGGCGAGAACGATGGCGCCGAGCAGCTCGGCAATGATTTTATAATCGAGCGTCGAAAAAAGCAGCGACAAGGCGTGGCGCGGATCGAGCGCGCGCAGCACCCCCGGCGTCTGCACGATCTGCCAGGCGCCGAGCAGGCCGAGGGTGACAAACCAGAGGAGCATGATCGGCCCAAAAATGCTCCCGATCGTTTTTGTGCCCTTGTGCTGGAACCAGAAGAGCGCGGCCAGGATGACACAGGCGATAATGACGATGTCGCTGTTGGAAAACTTGGCGCTGAAGCTGGTGAAGCCCTCGGCCGCACCGAGCACGGAGATGGCCGGAGTGATCACGCCGTCGCCGAAGAGCAGGGCGGCACCGGCCAGGATGACCACGGTGATGAGACTGAGGCGGCGGCGGTCGGCTTTTTCACGGTCGTCGTGGCTGAGCGCGAGCAGGGCAAAGATGCCTCCTTCCCCATGGTTGTTCGCCCGCATGACGTAGAGCATGTACTTGAAGCTGACGATGAACATGAGCGACCAGAAGATGAGTGAGAGCACGCCGAGGATGCCCTCGGTCCGGTCGACTGCCGGGAGATGAGCCATGCACTCCCGCATGGTATAAAGCG
>DASRHD010000443.1:0-3958 GCA_035650695.1 Opitutaceae bacterium | reverse complement strand
GTGCAGATCGTCGTCGCCTCGACCGGCGCCTTCAGCTTGTTCGATTTTCCGCTCAGCGACGTCTCTGCGGATGCGACGTTGCGCGATAACGATATCGATTTGCCGCGGATCAACGCCTCATTTGCCGGCGGCACGCTCGATGGCCGCGCCTTCATCGCCGGGCCTGAACAGGCCCGCCGCCTCCGCTTCGATATGCATCTGACCAATGCCAGCCTCGGCCGCACGGTCGCCACGGTCGATGAGTTCGTCGCCCGGCAAAAGCACCAGCCGCCCGACCCGCCGACCGAATTTGTCCAGCGGGCGACCGAGATCCGGCTCGATCTCGCCGCCACCGGCGAGGGGCTCTATCATGATCCGCTGAGCTTCACCGGCAAGGGCACCGTGGCGGTCGCCGGGGCGGAACTCGGCCAGATCCGCCTGCTGGGAGTCCTCTCGCAGCTGCCTCCGCTCGGCTTTGCCTCGCTGCGGTTCACCGCCGCCCAGGCCAGATTCAATCTCGCGAAAACCAGGGTCATATTTCCGGAAGTGAAGGTGACCGGCGCCAACTCCGCCATCGAAGCCAACGGCAGTTATCTTTTGGATAAGAAAACCCTCGATTTTAACGCCACCGTTTCGCCCTTTAAGGAAAACAAGTCGCCGCTCATCGGCCTTGCCAGTCTCGTGACCACGCCGTTTTCCAAGGCGCTGGAAGTCAAACTTACCGGCACGCTCGACAAACCCTTGTGGGCTTTCGTCATCGGCCCAACTAATATCCTGCATAAACTTACGCAGCCCAAATCGCCGGCGCCCCCGGAAAAAATGCTGCCTCCGCCAGGCACCGGTGGAAATCTCTCGCCTTCCGGAGTTCAATAGTCTATTTAGTTTTTACAATTCAATGCTTTACGCAACCAATTAGCATGCGTTCGTAATTCCTTGGTGAAAAAAGGCCTCGGCGTTTTCTAGGGTGTTTTCCTTAATGACTGCACCTCCCCCATCGACCCCAGCCCCGTGGCTTCAACGCATTTCCGCCACGCTTGCGGTGACGCTTTGTGCAGTCGGCATTTTCATTCTGGCCCAAGGCTCGGCTCATTCCGGAGTGCTCTCCCAAGCGACCGCCGGCCTCCCGTCCATGAAAGCCAATGCGGCGCTGGCCATGGCTCTGCTCGGCGCCGTGCTCATCGCGCTCGAGCTGGGACATGGCTTGGCCGCCTGGCTCGCGGTGCTGCCCGGCCTCATCGGTGCGGTCACGCTGGTGGAGTACGGCTTTCACTTCAACGCCGGCATCGATGAACTGCTCCTGCGCGATCAGCCGTTTGTCGACGTTACGGCACCGGGGCGGATGCACCCCCTGACCGCCGCCTGCCTCACGCTCGCGGGTGCCGTGCTGGTCTGGAAGGCGGCCGCTCCGCGGTCCTCCTGGCGCATCCTTGTTCAAGCCTGCGGGGGATCGGCCGTCGCCTCGATCGGCTTCTCCTCCCTGCTCGGTTGGATGGCCAGCCTGCCCGCGGTTTATCACTGGGGCTCGAATCTGTCCCTTTCACCGATCACGGCCGTGGCCATGCTCCTGCTCGGCATCGCCTTTCTGACCATGGCTTGGCGGGAAAATCAGATCATCACCGGCAGCCCGCCCGCCTGGCTGCCGCTTCCCGTCGTGGTCTTTTCGGCCATGCTCACGCTCATTTTCTGGGCGGGGTTGCGCGAGCGCGAGGTGCTTTATCTCGGCACCGACACGCAGATCGCCATCAACAACCTTGCTGGCGCCGTCACTCACGAGCTCGACCGCCAGATCGACGCCTTCGAGCGCATGGCCCATCGCTGGAGCGACACGTCCGAAGACGCCACCACCGTCTGGGAGACGGACGCCATCACTCAGCTTGCCGCCAGCGGTTCACCCGGTTGCATCGCCATCGAGCGGGTGGATGATTCGCTTTCCACCCGCTGGGTCTATCCCCACGCGGGCAACGAAGATGCCCTCGATTTCGACCACAGCAGCGATCCGGTCCGCGCCGCGGCGATCGATACCGCCCGCCTCACTTCCGGCCCGGTGATCTCCGGCACGGTGCGCCTGCCGCCGCACGGACCGGGTTTCGTGCTCTATGCTCCGGTGTACCATGCCGGCCAGTTCGCCGGTTTTGCCGCCGGCGAATTTGTTTACCAGACGTTTTTCAATTCCATCACCCGCGGCCTCAACCTTCCCGCCAATTATCACTGCGTGATCGGAATCGCCGGCCAGAGGGTCTATGAAATCAACGCCGGCACCACCACCGCCGCCGATCCCCACGCCCTCGACCAGGTCTTCAGCATCGCCGACCGCCGTGTGCGCATCACTCTCACGCCCCTCCCGCAATTTCTGCAGCAGAACCGGCGTTATCTTCCGGAGCTCGCCCTGGCCACCGGCCTCGGCATCACCCTGCTCCTCGGATTGAGCGTGCATCTCGCGCGCAGCGCCCGCGCCGGCCAGCGCGCCGCCGAATTTTCCAACCGGAAACTTCTCGCCGAAAACGAGGAGCGCCGCCGCGTCGAGGCCATGCTCACCGTCAGCGACGAGCGCCTTCGCCTCGCCCTCGATTCAACCTACATCGGAATCTTCGAATGGCAGGTCTCCACTCGAAAGTATTATTACAGCCCGAGCGTCTGGGCCATGCTCGGCTACGATCAGGCCAAAAAGCCGCTCAGCCCCGAGATCTGGACCAGCCTCGTCCATCCGGACGATTTGCTGGCGTTCAAGGACGTCTGGGACCGGCAGCGCAGCGGAGAAGCACCCTTCATCGACCCGGAATACCGCGTGCGCGCTGCCGACGGCTCCTGGCGCTGGGTCTACATGCGCTCCCGCGGCCTCACCCCCTCCGGCGCGACCGGCGCGCCCACCCGCATCATCAGCACGATTCAGGACATCACCGCCCGCAAGGAAGCCGAGCAGGCCTTGCGCAAAAGCCAGGCGGCCACCCGCAAGCTCTCCCTCGTCGCCGCCCGGACCGACAACCTCGTGCTCATCGGCTCGCCCCATGGACGGATCGAGTGGATCAATGAAAGCTTCAGCCGGGTGCTGGAGTATTCCCTCGCCGAACTCGCCGGAAAAGATCCGGCAAAGCTTCTCGTCGGCCCGGAAACCGACCGGCGCACCCTCCGCCGCATCCGCGTCGGCCTCGCCCGCGGCAAGGGATTTTCCACCGACATCGTCGGCTATTCCAAGTCCGGCCGGAAATACAACCTCTCCCTCGAGATCCAGCCTGTTTTCAACGAGGCCGGCCAGTTGGAAAATTTCATCGCCATCGCCGCCGACGTCACTGCCCGGGTTGAGACCGAGGCCAATCTCCGCCGGGCCAAGGCCGAGGCCGACGCCGCCTCCCGCGCCAAGTCCGAGTTCCTCGCCTCCATGTCCCACGAAATCCGCACGCCGATGAACGGCGTCATCGGCATGACCAGTCTGCTCATGGAAACGCCCCTTACGCCCGAGCAGCGCGATTACGTCCAGACCGTCCGTTCCAGCGGCGAGGCCCTTCTCACCATTATCAACGACATCCTCGATTTTTCCAAAATCGAGTCGGGCAAGATGGAACTCGAGAGCATGCCCTTCGAGCTCGCCACCACCATCGAAGAAGCGCTCGATCTTTTTTCCGTCCAAGCCGCGGCCAAAAAACTCGAGCTTTCCTATGTCATCGACCCGGCCGTGCCGCCGTGGATTTCCGGCGACGTCACGCGCTTGCGTCAGGTGCTGGTCAATCTCGTCAACAATGCCGTCAAGTTCACCCCGGCGGGCGTGATTTCCATTTCAATCCGCCGGCATACGGATGTTTCGCCCATGCTGGCGCTCGCCGGCGGCTCCGGCTCGCCCTTTCCCGCGCCGTTCAAGCTCGAGTTCACTGTCCGCGATACCGGCATCGGTATTCCTCCCGACCGCCTCAGCCGCCTCTTCCAGCCCTTCAGCCAGGTCGACTCCTCCACCACCCGGAAGTACGGCGGCACCGGCCTCGGCCTC
>DASRHD010000442.1:0-14534 GCA_035650695.1 Opitutaceae bacterium | reverse complement strand
TTGGGCGATCTCGCCGAGGAGGAGCGCCGGCACGAGCACACAGCGGAAGATATTGCCTCGGCCAAAATCAGCGAGGAGGAGCAGGCGACGGCCCACCGGCTGTTCGTGCTGCAAGTCGTCCAGCCCGGCCTGGCGGGGCTGATGGACGGATCGGTTTCCACCCTTGCGCCGCTTTTCGCCGCGGCGTTTGCGACGAAAAACAGCTGGGACACTTTTGCCGTCGGCCTCGCCGCCAGCCTCGGCGCTGGCATCAGCATGGGCTTTGCCGAGGCGCTGTCGGATGACGGCAGCCTGACGGGACGCGGCCGGCCGTTCGCGCGCGGGATTGTATGCGGACTGATGACCGCGCTGGGCGGGCTCGGTCACACCTTGCCCTATCTGATTCCGAACATCCGCACCGCGACGACGATCGCCGTCGGTGTCGTCATCGTCGAGCTGCTTGTCATCGCCTGGATCCGCCGACGCTTTATGGATACGCCGTTGCTCGCGGCGATTTTTCAAGTCGTGGTCGGCGGCCTGTTGGTGTTCCTCGTCGGCATTCTCATCGGCAGTTCATAGGGCTTGAATCAAGCTGCGTGCGATCAGCTGACGCCGGCGGGCCTGGCTTCGATCAGCAGGGGCGGCGCGTAGCCGGCGGGTTTGTCACCGACGGTCGCGCCACCGGTGAGCATCGCCTGCATGCTGGGCGAGAAAAACCCGTAAGGATAACGCAGAGCCGGCGCACTCACAGCATCGAGACGCGTGCGCAGCTCGCCCGGAATCTCGAAGTCGAGTGCGCCGAGATTATCCTCGAGCTGGGCGGTCCTGGTCGCCCCGAGGATGACGGTCGCCACACCGGGACGATGCGCGACCCAGTTCAGCGCCACCTGCGCCATGCTGCGGCCGACGGCCTTGGCCACGCGTTCGAGTTCGGCGACGATCGCCCAATTGCGCTCGTTGAATTTTTCGAATCCCGGATTCCCAGAGCCTTTTACGGTCTCGAGCCGGCCGTCACCGGTACCGGAGGCGCCGCCCTGTGACGGCTTGTATTTGCCGCTGAGCAGTCCGCTGGCCAGCGGACTCCAGACCATCGTGCCGAGACCATGGGCAATGCCGAAAGGGATGAATTCATCCTCGATGGCGCGCTCGACCAGTGAGTATTCGAGCTGGAAGGCGGCCAGTTTCTCATAGCCGCGCCATTCGGCTATCGTCTGCGCGCGGGCCGCGTACCAGGCCGGCACATTGCTCAGGCCAATATAGCGGACTTTGCCGGAGCGAACGAGGTCATCGAGGGTGCGCATGACCTCCTCGGCGGGCGTGAGGCGGTCCCAGCTATGCAGCAGATAGAGATCGATGTAATCGGTGCCGAGCCGCTGAAGCGAGCCCTCGACGGCGGCGAGCAAATGTTTACGGCCATTGCCGCCGGCGTTGGGATTGCCGGGCGAGCCATTGAAGCCGAATTTGGTGACGACGACGACGCGGTCGCGCACGCCGGCGTCGCGTACAAACTGGCCGAGCCAGCGCTCGCTGTTGCCATTGGTATAGAGATCGGCGGTATCGAAGATGTTTCCGCCGGCGGCGAGATAGAGGTCGAAAAGCTGGCGGGCGGTTGTCTGGTCGGCGCCCCAGCCCCAATCGGTGCCGAAGGTCATGGTGCCGAGGGCGAGGCGGGAGATGCGGAGTCCGGTGTGGCCGAGCGTATGGTAGATGTTCATGGCGAAAGAAATCTCGCCTTTATCATATGCAAAAACGGCCGGCCGCGAGGCCGGTGCCCATTTTCCTCGCAACAAAAAAGCGCGGACGATTCCGTCCGCGCTTTGAAGGGGAAAGGCCGGGAAGGATCAGGCCTTGGAGGCGCTGTCGTCAGGGATGCGCATGAAATAAAACGAGCGGTAGACGAAAACCAGGGCGATGGCGAAGAAGACCGCGCCAATGGCGGTTTTGAGGTTCTGGTTGGTCATAGTGACGGCGATCTCCACCGCGAGCAGCCCGAAGAGGGTGGTGAACTTGATCACCGGATTCATCGCCACGGAAGAGGTGTCCTTGAACGGATCGCCCACCGTGTCGCCGACGACGGTCGCGGCGTGGAGATCGGTGCCTTTCTGGCGGAGCTCAACCTCGACGATCTTCTTGGCATTGTCCCAAGCGCCGCCGGCGTTGGCCATGAAAATGGCCTGGAAAAGGCCGAAGAACGCGATGGCGATGAGGTAGCCGATGAAGAAGTAGGGATTGAAGAACGGCAGGGCCAGCGCGAAGCAGAACACGACGATAAAGATGTTCCACATGCCCTTCTGGGCGTATTCGGTGCAGATGCGCACGACTTCCTTGCTGTCCTTGTCCGACGCGGTGGTGGCATCGAGCTTCATGTGCTCCTTGATGTAGACGACCGCCCGGTAGGCGCCGGTGACGACCGCCTGGCAGGAAGCGCCGGTGAACCAGTAGATAACCGAGCCGCCCATGATCAGACCGAGGATAATCTCGGGCTGCACGACGGAAAGCCTCGTCACGACATTGCCGAAGAGATTTTCGAGCAGGATGATAATGCCGAAAACCATGGTGGTGGCGCCGACGACGGCGGTGCCGATGAGCACCGGCTTGGCTGTGGCCTTGAAGGTGTTGCCCGCGCCGTCGCCCTTTTCGAGCTGGTACTTGGCGTTCTCAAAATCGGGATCGAAGCCGAAATTCTTTTTGATGTCCTCCCTGATCCCAGGTTTGCTCTCGATCTGCGAGAGCTCGTAGACGGACTGGGCGTTGTCGGTGACCGGGCCATAGCTGTCGACCGCGATGGTCACCGGCCCCATCCCGAGGAAGCCGAAGGCCACCAGGCCGAAGGCGAAAATCGGCGCGGCAAAAACGAACTTGGCCGGCATGAGCGCAAGCAGGGCCGGATTCTGCGAGAAATAATACGAGACGGCCATGAGCAGCATGATGACCAGGCCCATCCAGAAGGCGGAGAAATTGCCCGCGACAAAGCCGGAGAGGATGTTCAAGGAGGCGCCGCCATGCTTGGAGCAGTTGGTCACTTCCTTGACGTGGCGGGAGTTGGTGCTGACGAAGATCTTGGTGAATTCGGGGATCAGCGCTCCGGCCACCGTGCCGCAACTGATGATCATCGATAGGACCCACCAAAGGTTGGGCTGGGCCACGCCCGTGGCATCCGCAAAGTTGCCGAGGAGGAGCCGGCTGGCGACGAAGGTGATGCCGATCGACACCGCCGAGGTGATCCAGACGAGGTGGGTCAGCGGCGCTTCAAAGTCGAAATCCTTTTTTGCGCCGTACTTTGCCTTGCTGATCATCTGATTGAGGAAATAGGAGACGAGCGAAGTCACGATCATCAGCGCGCGCATGGTGAAGAGCCAGATGATGAGGGTGGCGCAGATGGACTGGCTGCCGGCGAGCGCGAGGGCGAGGAAGGAGATCAGGGCGACGCCGGTCACGCCGTAGGTCTCGAAGCCGTCGGCCGTGGGCCCGACCGAGTCGCCGGCGTTGTCACCCGTGCAGTCGGCGATGACACCGGGGTTCTTGGGATCGTCCTCGGGGAGCTTGAAAACGATCTTCATGAGATCGGAGCCGATGTCGGCGATCTTGGTAAAGATGCCGCCGCAGATGCGGAGCACGGAGGCGCCGAGCGATTCGCCGATGGCAAAACCGATGAAACAGGGACCCACGAGCGAGCGCGGCAGGAACACCAGGATGCAAATCATGAAGAACAGCTCCACGCAGACGAGGAGCAAGCCGACGCTCATGCCGGAGCGCAGCGGGATGCCAAGGGTGGCGAAGGGGTTGCCCTTGAGCGCGGAGAAGGCGGCGCGGGAATTGGAGACGGTATTGATGCGGATGCCGAACCAGGCTACGCCGTAGGAGCCGAGGATGCCGAGGATCGAGGCGAGCAGGATCACCACCACGTGACTGAAGGAATTGCCCTCGAGCACCTTGAAGTAATAGAAGATGCAGGCGGCGATCAGCAGCCAGAGGATGGCGAGAAACTTGCCTTGGGTCTGAAGATAGGTTTTGCAGGTTTCCCAGATAGAATTGGAGACATTTCCCATCGAGGAGTGGACCGGGAGCGCCTTGGTCTGCTGGTATTGAACCAGGCCAAAAATGGCGCCTACAATGCACAAGGCGATGCCCACGTACATCAGGGTCAGCCCGCTGAGGCCCCCGAGGCCGTCGAACCTGACCTGGGTCAGATCGGGAATCTTAATGTCGGCCTCGCTGGCGCGAAGCGATGGCAAGATGAAGGCGGCAAGCAAAGCCGCGGCACCTTTGGTCCGGAGTTTGTGAGTGATCATGGATGGGATGAGTAAACCTGGCCGTCGGAATGACGCTTTGGGGAAAATTTATCAGGGGCGCGTTCCTCGGGCTGCACATCGGTTGCCGTTTATTACGCAGTTCTTGGCGGGCGGCGCGGATGATGGCGGCCTTGCGCCCGGCCGCGCGAGTCAAATTTTGCCTCCGCCTGTTCCGCCGACAAGCGCAACCCTTTACAGGTTAATAACTAGGTAGAACTCCTTAATTCGATGCCATGCCGTTTTGCCAGAAGCCGTCGGGTGCGCACCGCCTCCTCGGCTGAGCGCGCGGCATTCCAGTTCAGTGTCGTCGCCGCCAGGGCGGCGAGGGCGGCAAATTTCCGTTCATCGAGAAAACCATAAAGGGCGAGCGGGGTGCGACGGAGGAGGAGGTCATCGAGGTGTACCACCGCTTCAGTATGGATGATTTTTTGCAGTGCCGGCTCGTCGGTATAGTCAGGCTCCGGCTCCCGTCCGCCGATGGCAACCTCGCGCGAATCGGCGCGACGGGACCGCCCAAGCTGGACAAACAGCCGGTCGGCCACCTGTTCGGCAAAAGCGCGGAAGGTCGTCCACTTG
The DNA here is from genome assembly GCA_035650695.1 of Opitutaceae bacterium. GTDB lineage: Bacteria > Verrucomicrobiota > Verrucomicrobiia > Opitutales > Opitutaceae > DASRHD01. Next base: position 9,687 of record DASRHD010000442.1, on the reverse strand, counting down.
CCGCCGACCAGCGCGTACACCGGCCACGGCCGGGCAGCAGTCATCGGCAAAATCCGGCAATGATGGTCGCGGGTGATGCGGCCGGTCGGCCCGCCATCTACGCGCGGCAGCGGGCGCACGCCGCAAAAATGCGAGACAATGTGTTCCCGACCCACTCGCAGAGAGGGAAAGACGTGGCGGATAGATTCGAGGATGTAGTCGATTTCCTGCTCGTCGCATACCGCCTGATTGGGATCGTCGATGCGCAGATCGGTCGAACCAACCAGCACCTTGCCATGGACGGGAAAGAAAATGCAGACGCGTCCGTCCTCATTTTCGAAATAGAGCTGCTCGCCATGGGTCGCGGCGAGCAGCTCAGGATGGTTGAGCACAAGATGCGAACCCTTGGTGCCGCCGATAAATGCCGTCTTTTCACCGAGCGCAGCATCGGTGAAATCGATCCAGGCGCCGGTCGCATTGACAACCGCGCGCGGCCGGACGCACAGCTCCGCGCCGCTTTCGGCCTCGCGCAGGACCACGTCGGCGTCTTCGGTGCGCGCCGCACGGCAGTAATTCAGGGCCAGCGCACCGGGATGGAGCGCGCACGCGTCATCGATCAGTTCGAGACAGAGACGCTCCGGCAGGGCAATCCAGGCATCGTAATAGGTCGCGGTGCAGACAATCCCGGGATGAAGCTGCGGGCGCTGGTGCAGGGCGGCGGCCCGGGAAGAGAACCGATGCCTCGGCAGCACGCGGTCGCGGCCGGCGAAAAGGTCATAGAGCGTCAGACCGATCTTGATCAACACGGCGCCGCGCTTGGAGGGCTTCTCGCTCGAGGCAAAAAATTTCCTAGCGGCGTTGGCGAAGCCCGACCAGCGGGAGAAAATGGGAATTGTCGTGGGCAGCGGCTTGACCGCGTGCGGTGCGTTTCTCAGCAGGCGGTTGCGCTCGTGCAGCGACTCGCGCACGAGGCGAAATTCGCCGTTTTCCAGGTAGCGCAGGCCGCCGTGAATCATGCGCGACGAGGCCGAGGTCGCGCCGGACGCGAAGTCGGCCTGATCCACGAGAAGCGCGTCGATGCCGTTGAGAGCCAGTTCGCGCAGCAGGCCCGCGCCGTTGATCCCGCCGCCGAGGATGAGCACGTCGGTCGCGAAGGGCGAGCCGGCGCGGAGGCGGGCGAGGGTGGCGGCGCGGTTGAGCTGCATGAATCAAAACCGCTCTCGGCGCGGAGATTTTTCCCGGCGTTTATTTGAACTTTACCGCCCAGGCGACCTCGCCGCTTTCGCGCATGTTCAACGCCACGCGGACGAGCCCCGGCTCCTGCTTGAACGCGGCCTCGGCCTTGACGGTGCGGTCGGCCGCCGTGACCTCAACCGCGTCAGCCGTCCAAGCGGCGGAGTCGGCGGCAATTCTTAGTTCGTATGGATCGCCGCCGACCACTTTGCTGCGGCCGTGCAGCGTTTTGGCCTGCGGATCCCACCTTTCCTCGATCACATCCACCATGCCTTGCGTGATGTGGCGCGACGTGCTGAGCAGCTGCGGGTGGTCTTGCTCGGGCCGCACCGCGAGCACAATGCAGGAACGCGGCGGCACGGTCAGCTTCAGCCGGTCCTGCAAGGCCGGCGCGAGAATGTTTTGCCAGTAGTCAAAAGCGGCGTAACGCACGCCGGTGGTGAGGCCGAGGCGATCGAGGGCATAATCGATTTTGGCGGGCTTGTCGTCCCAGTTGAAAATACCGATCACGTTGCGCCGGACTTCGGTGCGCGTGTCGGTCAGCAGCCAGAGGCGAGGAATAGGCTGCTCGAACAGATCCGCCGGCCGCGGGCGCAGGCCATGGCTCGGCATGGTGCGCTTGAGAATGTCGAGCCTCTCCGGCGGCAATCCGGGCAGCCATTCGCTGCTGAGATTCAGCTGGCCGCTGATCGCGACCCATGAGCAAAGCGCGCGGGCCTCCTCCAGCGGAATTTTGGGGCGCACATAAACCGGATCGGGATCATTGTACCAGACGCGCCCATTGAGGAAATAATAGCGTGAGCCGAAAGTCGGGCCGCGCAGCATGTCCGCCCAATTCGCCTTGTTGTCCGGTCCGATGCGCATCGCGTCGACCAGGCCCATCGCGGCGCCGAAGGTCCGCATGTTTTGCGGGGTGTTGCAGCCGAGAATAAAAGTCCGGTCGCCCACCGCCTCACGCAGCAATTTCAGGCCGCCGCGAAAAATTTCGACATTGGTCTTGTCCGGGTCGTGGAAGACCGCGTCGCCCATTCCGTCGTCGGCATAACCGGTATTGATATACATCAGCTTTGTGCCGCTGCCGGTCCAAAGGCCGTCTACCTTGACATAACCGAAACCCCAGTCGTTCGTGATCCGATGAGCGACATCGCGTAGGTGTTCGCGCGCGCCCGGGTCGGTCATATCCAGGCAGGTCCCGCCCCATTTCGTTTCGTAGGGCTCGCCGCTTTGGGTTTTCACGAACCAATCCTGGTGATCTTTGAAGAACGGGTCATAATACGTGCCGGCAAAGGGCATGAACCAGATCCCGGGCGTGAGCCCGAGCGAGCGGATGTGGTCGGCGGCGGCCTTCATGCCCGAAGGATAGGGACCATTTTGGGCGTTGGTGGTGAAGTTGCGCTTCGGGCCGTTGTGCGACACGCCCGCCTGCCAGTGATCATCGATCTGCACGATGGAGAAGCCGAAAGGCGCGAGATTTTTTGCGGCAAACTCCGCCAGCTCGGCGAGATGTTTTTCGTCGGCCGCCGCCCCGTAAGGTTCGGAGTACCACGTGCAGTAGCCGGCCGGCTGCGGACGAAGATGAATGCCTCGCTCGGCGGCGACGGCGTCCGCCCACGCCTCCAGGCCGAGACGGGCGTCGTCGAAGCAGCCGATCGCAAACGTCTCCAGTTCCTCCGTTGCGCCCGGGGCGAGCTGAAGCCGTCCATAATCCAGCTGGGCATCGAGGCGGACTTGATCATTTTTTTCCGGCGAAAACACGACACCGCTGCCGCGCGTGTCGGTCAGCCAGCCGGCGACAATCCCGCGGCGGTTTTGCGGATCGACCAGCGCCAGCCAAACGTAACTGCCGGGATTTTTTTCCGGTGGAAGCAGGCCGCCGGAGCCAAGCGTGGTCAACTCCGCCGCCGGCCGGCCGATTTCGGCTCGGGCATGCCACGGCTGCAGCCGGTCGGCGATCTTTGGTCCGGCTCCGCCGTTATGCACGGTCGCGCGAAAAAGCGCAAAGGGCAGGCCGGGAAAAAGCTCAATCGTGTCGCGTCCGCCATCGGCGTGGTCGACTACGATGGCCTGTCCGGCGCCAAAGACCGGATGCTGGACCGTTTGTACCGAGGCATCGCCTCCCTCGACGCTGAGTTGTCCTTCGGTGAGGAAAGTGGCGGCCGGCATCCGCGTACTGACGGAAAAATGGCCGGGAACCGGATCGTACTCTATCCGCAGTGCGGCGTTTTCAATCGCCACTGAAGCATTTCCAGCCCGGAGAGGAAGCCCGGCGAGGATGCCCATGAGGCTTGAGGAAATCAACCACGCGAATTTCATAAAGGTTTGGCGGAAAAGCAGCGTTTTTTTGTCCACATTGTCTTGGAACATTCACATGCTGCGAATGCAGGCATGCCAGCAAAATCTGGAACGAAGCAATGAATCAAAGGCAATTCTTCCACAATATTATTTGCCGGATTTTTTTTAATAACAACAGCCTGTCGCTTGTGCTCGCTTTGGCAGTTTCGTCGCTGCTTTTTGTGATGTCTCCGAGAATCACCCAAGGGGTTGATTATTATGTTTTGCATCACTTTTATAAATTTTATCTGCATGCTTCGATACGATCGGGCGAACTGCCGTTATGGAACCCTTATACGGCGTTAGGCCGCCCATTCCTCGCTGATCCGGAAGCCGCGGTCTTTTATCCGCCCAATTGGCTCTTTATCCCGCTACCGGAGACGCCTGCCCTATTTATCTTCCTTGCTTTCCATTTCTGGCTTGCGGGGTTTTTCTTTCTTAAACTCGGGCAACATTGGGGGGCGCCGCGTGACATATCCGTGGCCTTGGCCGTGGCCTACATGCTTTCCGGACCGTTTCTCGGCCACTTGCAGGGCGGCATGCTCGGCTATTTTTGCGGTTTGGCCTACTGGCCATTGGTTTTTTATCTCATTGAAGAACTGAGGGTGAAAATAACGGTGCGAAATTGGATGGCACTTGTCCTGGCTGCGGCCGGGAGCTTTCTTAGCGGCCATCCTCAATGCTTCTGGCTTACGGCGGTGGCGGCATCGCTCTACCTGTTGGGCGCGCATCTGGGATCTCCTTGGAGGAAACACGTCAGGCGGGCAGCAGCGTGCCTCGGCGTGCTGGTCAGCGCCTATGTTTTCGCCTTGATGCTTTGCGCCATACAGCTTCTGCCCACGCTTGATCTTGTTGCACAGGCTAACCGGTCGGATTCCAGTCTGCAGTTTGCTGAATATATTTCAACGGGATGGTCATGGATCTCTTCCTTATACATCTCTCGTCCGACGGGCGAAGCTTATTGGGACTCGAACATATATATCGGAATAATTAGCACGCTTATAGGCTTCATGGGTTTGATGCAGTGGCGGGATATGCGGATCCGGGGGTTATATCTCATGGGGCTGTTCGGTTATTTTTTGTCCTTGGGCAATCAGACGCCGTTTTTTGCCGCGATGTTTCACTTATTGCCCGGAATGGGTTTATTTCGCGTCGCTGCGCGCTATGCCATACTCATGCCCTGGTCGGTGCTGCTGGGAGGACTGCTCGGTGGGACGAATAAGAACATTTCATCCGTTCGAATCGCCCTTGTTGCATGTTTTCTCCTCGGCGGCGTGATCTACCTGGTACCAGAGGGCAATGATCGAATGGCAGGAATCACATGCGCCGTTATCTTGACGGTCTTGGCCCTGGCAGCCCTTCATTTTAAAAGGAAGATCTGGCTCGAATACCGTTATTTATTGCTGATGGTGCTCTGCCTTGATTCGCTGGTTGCGGCCTTATGGGCGTGGAAAAGTTACGGACACTGGGGCCCCCAGCCGCATTTTGAAAGGGAGATATCTGACGCCGCCCGCAAAAAAGGTTTATACGCATCCAATGGCGTGCCGCCCCGCTTCTTTATGCCAAGCTATTTGATCAGGGCAAACGGCGGCATCGAATATGGATATAGCAGCGTTTCCGGTTATGGCGCGCTCACCTTAATGCGTGTTTGGACTTATCTTCACGCCGGCCTTGGCCTTCCGCTCGAGGCGTTCCAGGACACCTATTTGCCTGACGCGGCCTATGCGGCGGGACCGTTTCCCTTCCCCAAAATGGACATAGCCGCCGGAGTGATCGGCGCGCGTGACTACCACCCCACGGTCTTATTCAACCCGCGGCGCGAGGGGCGGGCCTATTTGGTTTATGACTGGAGGCAGCTCCCTGACTGGACGGCCGCCCTGCGGGTCCTCGTGCGGGGCCAGGCCGATCTTGCCGAGCAGGCACTGCTTGAGGGGCCCGACAATGGCTCGGTTCCCAATGGAAAGGGTCGGGGGGAAGCGGTCATCGACGCCTTTCGGCTCAATTCCATGGTGTTGCATGTGCGCAGTTCGGAGCCGGCGCTATTGATTATTGCTGAGGCTTGGTACCCGGGATGGCGCGCAACCATTAATGGCGTTCCTGCCAAGGTCTTCCCTGCCAATGTTTGGATGCGGGCCCTGCGGGTGCCCGCCGGAAATAGCCAGATCAAATTGTATTATGTCGAACAGGACCTTCGGTATGGCGCAATGGTCACATTATTCGCCATTTTATGTTTTTTGTATATCGGCTATCGGGTCACTAAGTATGGTTTATTAATAAACTAGCGAAATTCATCATGGAAATTTCGATGGATTGACAGGGTATTGGACACCTGGATTAATGGACATCATCTAGACTTACGCACGCGAATATAGAATATAATAGAGAGGTGGGCGCCGGAGCCGGCTCTTATTTGAGAGGCGATGGGTGGATCGCGTGCATCATCGCCGTGGCGATAACTTCAGTCCTTCTCGGCATGCGGCCTTCCGTGACGCAAGGCGTGGACTATCAGCTGATGCATCAGTTCTATAAGTTTTATCTGCACTCCTCGGTCCGCACGGGGGAGATGCCATTATGGAATCCTTATACCGCCTTGGGCCGCCCCTTTTTGGCCGATCCCGAAGCGGAGGTATTTTATCCACCGAATTGGGTTTTCCTCATGGGGGCGGGAATGCCGGCGCTTTTTTTGTTTCTGGCTTTTCATTTCTGGTTGGCGGGATTTTTCTTTATTAAGCTCGCGCGCACATGGGCGGTTCCCCGTCCGGCGGCCATTGCGTTCGCCCTTGTCTTTCTCACCTCCGGCCCCCTGCTCGGCCGCTTGCTGGGGGGGGCGCTGGATTATTTTTGCGGGCTTTGTTACTGGCCGCTGCTTTTCTGGCTGGGGGAAAAGATACGGGTGCGCATGGCCTGGCGGTATTTTATGGCGCTTGTCCTGGCCGTGAGCGGATGCTTTTTGAGCGGCCAGATTCAATGTTTCTATCTCACCGGTCTTGCCTTGACGGTTTACCTGACGGGAGTCCATCTCGGTTCGCCCTGGCGAGAGACCGCTTGGCAAGGGTTAAAATGCTTGGGGACGCTCGCGAGCGCCTATATTTTTGCCTTGCTGCTATGCGCCGTGCAGCTGTTGCCGACACTCGACCTCATGCTGCAGGGAAACCGTGCCGGGCCGAGTCTGGAATTTGCCGCCTCCTCTCCACTTGATTGGAATTGGATAACCTCACTTTTCATCTCGCAGCCGGTCTGCCCGACCGCGACATGGTGGGACGCCAATTTGTACATCGGCGCAATTCCCACGGTGGCGGGCCTTCTTGGACTTAGCCGGTGGCGCGATCCGCGGGGGCGTGCCCTCGGCCTGCTGGGCGGAGTGGGCTTTCTCTTGTCGCTGGGCCAGCACACGCCGCTTTTTGCCGCGGTTTTGCAGGTTTGTCCCTGGATGGGTTTGTTTCGCGTCGCCGCTCGCTATGCCACTTTTCTTTCCTGGGCGCTGCTGCTGGCCGCGCTTGTTGCATGGGGGAAAGGAAGTTTTGACCGCCTCCGAATTCTGAGCCTGTGCTGCGTGCTCTTGGCGGGCGCGGCTTATGTGGCATGGTCTGACGATTTATATCGGCATACCGCACTCATCGACAGTGGTTGGTGGACGGGCGCCGCTGTGGCGATCATGATCATGGTTCGGCCGCAACGAATTCGTCTCCCCGTTGCTGCCGTGAGCCTGCTGCTGACTCTGCTTGGCATCGATGCCTGTGTCGCCGCTCGGCAGACGTGGATGAGCTATCGAAATTTTTTGCGCGGCAGGCATGCGGAGGAACAGGTGACGGACTTGTTGAAGCAGCGAGGCCTTTATTCCGCCAATGGAGTGCCTCCGCGCGTGTTCATCCCGGGTTCAATTTTGCGTGCAGATAGCGGCATGAAATATGGTTTCAGTAGTGTTGCGGGCTATGGGGCACTCACCTCCATGCGGATATGGACATACTTGCATATCGGCGCCGGACTGCCGGTGGACTTTTTCCAGGATACTTACTTGCCCAATGAAGCCTATCGTGCCGGCCCCTTTCCGTTTCCCGGCATGAACATTCTTATCGGCGGAATGGAAGGGAGCCTGAAGCTGTTTTCTAACCCTCATCCAGGCGAGCGGGCATGGTTGGTCTACGCTTCCGAGCCGGTGTCGGACTGGATGTCGGCCTTGCCGCGCCTGATCAAACCCGGTTTCGATCCTTTTTCCACGGCGCTGCTCGAGGCGCCGGCGCAAGCGCAAGTGTTTTCGGCAAAAGGGCAGGGTGAGGTCCAGATAGATGCCTTTCGCCGCAACGCGATCGAGTTTCATGTCCACAGCTCCCTGCCGGCCCTTCTCGTCATAGCCGAGGCATGGTACCCCGGCTGGCATGCAACCGTTAACGGGCAGAAGACCGAAGTATGGCCCGCCAATGTTTGGATGCGGGCGGTCCGGGTGGGGGCGGGGAATAGCACGGTCAGATTGTATTATCTTGAGCCCAGCCTGGCGCGCGGGGCCGCCATCAGCGGCGGGGCAATGCTGGTGTTAATCACCCTTGGCCTGCTCTGGCGTCGGCGCGAGCGAGCCGCTACTATGGTGCCCGGGACCGGACTCGAACCGGCACGACCTTGCGGCCAGGGGATTTTAAGTCCCCAGCGTCTGCCATTCCGCCACCCGGGCGAAGGCAGGTAGGCATCGTGAAGGGGGATGGGCAGGCGCGTCAATCTGCGTCTGGAAATGAACCTTGCCCGCTGCCGGGCCGCAGCCCAGCCTAACCGGAGTGAAGATCGGTTTCCTCGGCGGCAGTTTCGATCCCGTGCATTTCGGTCATTTATGCGCGGCGCAGGACGCCTATGAGCAGCAGAATCTGGACAAGCTCTTCCTCGTACCGGCGGCGCAGGCGCCGCTTAAAAATCACCTGGAGCAATCGTCGGCCGACGACCGGCTGGCGATGCTCCGCGCGGCCGTTGAGATGGATCGGCGTTTTGAAATTTCAGACTACGAGCTGCGCAAGGGCGGCATCAGCTATACGATCGATTCGGCGCGGCACTTTCGCGCCCGGTTTCCAAAGGACAATTTGTTTTGGATCATCGGCGGCGATCAGCTCTCTCAATTGCATTTATGGAAAGACATACGGGAGCTGGTCACTTTAACTGAATTCATTGTGCTGGAGCGGCCCGGGTTGCCGATAAAACCGGGGATTGACGTTCCCGGCTTACGCCTGCACCGCTGCCGTGGCCATTTATTGGAAATCAGCTCAACCGAACTGCGCGAGCGGGCGCGGCAGGGACTATCGCTTGCTTATTTTATGCCACACCAGACGATTGCCTACCTGCAGAAAAAAAATCTTTATCGCTGACCTTTGATGAAAAAAACAGTTGGACCATCTTCCGCCCTCAAGCTTGCGCAACGGTGCTGCCGAGCGCTTGATGGCAAAAAGGCTGAAGACCTGTTGGTGCTGGACGTCAGTTCGCAATCATCGATAACCGATTACCTGGTGCTGGCAACGGCGACTTCCGAGCCGCATTTGCGTGCCCTGCGCATCGAACTGGAAAAGGTTCTGGAAGAGGCCAAGACACGGGTGGTCGGCATCGAATCTGTGCGGGAGAGCGGATGGATCGTGGTCGACGTATTTGAGGTCATGGTGCATCTTTTTTTACCCGGAACTCGTGCCCATTACGCGTTGGAGAATCTTTGGAAGGATGCGGCTAAAATTCCTCTTTCTAAATTGATGGCCGCCCCTCGAAAGCGAAAATAACCGATTCCCTGGCGATTATGAAGATGACCTCATCCTAGAGGTTCATAGTCAACAGATTGCATTTTCAGCAATGCTAATGCAAAAAATCCGCAGATGACGCGAGTTTTCGCAATTTTTAGCGGATAAGGCGATGCTTGGGCTTGAGTCGCGAAGCATGCTTTGATTATCTAGCTATGCTCGGTTCCCCGGGCGAATATTATCATTCAATACGTTCATTCCCATGTATCATGAAAACCCAGCAACACCTCCCCCGGGGCTTTACCCTGGTGGAAATCATGGTTGTCACAGTCATTATCGGCTTATTGGCTGCATTGGCTGTTCCAGCATTTAACAAAGTGCGTCAGGCCGCGCGTCAGCGGGCCATCACCAATAATCTTCGTCAGATCGCTTCAGCGGCGCA
>DASRHD010000441.1:0-2885 GCA_035650695.1 Opitutaceae bacterium | reverse complement strand
TCCATCCGCCGCGAGGACTGGGACAAGGTGGTGCAGTTGATCGAAGTCACGCCGGACAAAAAAGTCGTCTGGGCGCTTTACCAGTGGAAAGATCCCGATCTCGGCCCCTCGTCCTGTTTTCAGTCGCTGGAGGAGCCGGGCAAGGAAGAGGACGGCGATTTGATGCGCTGAATTTAGCCATGAACCTGCTTAAACGTTTTCTCGGCGTGGCATCATTTCTCGGCGCCGCCGTTCTGTCACACGCGGCATCGGAAACGGTGCCGCTTTCGGCCACGATTGTTCCGCCACCGGTGCCGGGACATCCGATCGGTTGGTGCATCCGGGCCAAGCCGGAAGTCTTTGCCGACGCCAAGTCCGCGGGCTTCGAGTACGTGGAATTGGCCATGCAGGACGTCCTCTTCCTCTCCGATCCTGATTTTCAAAAGCTCGCTGCCCGGTTGCAGGAACTTCAGCTTGCCGCGCTTTCGGGCTACAATCCGATTCCGAAGGATGCGAACCTCTTGCTCGTCGGGCCGCAGACCGACCGGGTGCGCGAAGACAAACACATCCAGTTGCTCCTGGCGCGCGCTTCCGCGCTCAAGCTCCGTTACATCATTCTCAACAGCGGCGGCGCCTGGCGCGTGCCGGACAATTTTCCGCGCGAGCAGGCGTTCGCCCAACTCGCGAATTTTTGCGGCCGGCTCGCGGACGCGGCGGACCACGCCGGCCTCACCGTGCTGATCGAGCCGCTGCGCAGCAGCGATACGAACCTGATCACGACCATCGCCGAGGCGCTGAAGCTCGTTGAAACCGTGAACCGGCCTAATTTCCAGATGATGGTCGATTATTCCTTTCTCCGCATCCAGAAAGACAACCTGGACGACCTGCTCAAGGTCGGCCCGCACCTGCGCGATATTCACATTTCGAATCCGCCGGCGCGGACCTATCCAATGGACGCGAGCGAGTCGGATTACGCCTCATTCTTCCGGATCTTGAAACAGATCGATTATCACGGCGGGCTCAGCGTGCACGCCGGCACGAAGTCGTTCGCCACGGAGGCGCCGCGCGCGATCGCGTTTTTGCGCAAGATGGCCGGAGGGCTCGCCGCCGATCCGACCCGGCCATAGAGAGGCTTGATAGTTTCGTTTTGAAGTCCGCGCGACGGTGAATTCTGCGCTAATGCAAGCTTTTTGCTTGTTTTAAAATGTGCTCCATTTATCCAAGTGCGGAAAAATTCAATGAGAGCATCTCCAGAAGATAAAAGCCATTGGGCGGAACTGTCACGAGAGCACTCTGCAGCTTCCGCTGCATTGTATGCATTCGGCATAGGTGCTGCTCTTGCAGGCGCTGCGCCGGTTGCCATCGCTGCGTGGGGCGCATCCGTGGCAGAAATGGCGGTGGCGGCAAAGTATGCGGAACTGGCCAATGATCCCCCTCGCGCCGACTACCATGAAATTTCTCTCTTCGAGCCAGCTCCACTTGATTTGCCTCCGGCGCGCAGTCCACTCGAACATGATTTACAACATCAGCTGCGGACGACTCTGGATTTACGCCAGGCCTCTAGCTGTCTGCTTCTTGGTTTGGAGCGTTCCCAGGGAATCGAGCACGAAATGATCACCGGTCGCGGTGACCTCGGATCATTATGGGAAGTGCAAAACCAGGCAATTCGACACAATCTCAAGGCATCCATCGCCCTCGCCAAAAGCCTGCTTTCACGCGCGTCCTCACTAAACGTTAACGCTTTTTTATTTTTGCGTAATGCGCCAAAAGCTTCCGACCGCAACAATGAAGCGGTAGTCCGCGAAATTTTGAAATCGCATGTGGCCGATGCTGTTCACCAATACCGTTTGGACCGGATTGGAATTCATGATGCCGCTTCTTTTCAGGACAAATTGCCCAAAACGATCTTGCCGAACGGTGGCCCCCTCCTTCTTGGTCAAAGATGGCTTTCCGCGGTGGAGGTTGGAATTACCGCGGAGGAAAAATTTCTCAATCGCGTCCAATCTTAGGCATCACGGCACCGGGACGAAGCGCACGGCGTAGCCGCCGCCGGACTCCAGCCGCGCGATGAGGTGTGAGCTGCGGTCGACGGTTTGTTGGCTGATCGCGACGTGCTTCGGCAGACGGTCCGCGTCGGCGGCGTCGGCGTAGATTTCCGCGGTGTAGCGGCCGTCGCCGAGGAAGCCAAGCGGGAGATCGAGCTCGCGCCGGGTCCAGTTGGTCATGCTCCCGAGATACCATTCATTGCCGTGGCGGCGGGCGAGGGTGACAAATTCGCCGGGCCGGCCGTTGAGCACGTGCGTTTCATCCCAGGTTGTGGGCACATCCTTGATGAACTGAAAGGCGGGCTGGCCTTCATAGTTGCCGGGCCAATCGGACACCATCTGAAACGCGGCCTGATAAACGACGTACATCGCCAGTTGATGCGCCCGCGTGCCCATGACCATCGGCTGGCTCATGCGCGGGACGAATTCCTCGCGGGTGACATTATCGAAGCCGCCCGGCGTGTAGTCCATCGGGCCGGCGAGCATGCGGGTGAAGGGCAGGGTGACGTGGTGGTCGGGATTATCGCGCGTCCCCGCCTTGGACTGCTCCATGCCGGCGACCGCCTCATAGCCGACGACGTTGGGCCAGGTGCGCTCCATGCCCCAGGGTTTGCTCGCTCCATGGTAATCCATCATCAAATGATGCTGCGCGGCCTTCTCCGCCGTGCGGTAATAAAACTCGATTCCATCCTGGTCGTCGCGCTCGATAAAATCGGTTTTTATTCCGACCACGCCCCATTTCTCATAAAGGGAAAAAGCCTCATCCATCTGGCGGTTCAAGTCGGCATAACCGGCCCAGATCCAGATCTTCACGCCCTTGGTCGCGGCGTAGCGGACCACTTCCGGGATGTCGACTTTGCC
>DASRHD010000440.1:0-2724 GCA_035650695.1 Opitutaceae bacterium | reverse complement strand
AAATCCGCCCATGTCCTTCAAGAAACTGCTGTTGTTCGGCGCCGTCGGAGGCGCCGCACTCGTCGCCCGAGCCGATGTCCGCATCAATGTCGGCATTGGTGCTCCGGCTGCGCCCCCGCCCGCGCCCGTGGTGGTGGTGCGCGAAGCTCCCCCCGCCGCTTACGTGGAAAATGCTCCACCCCCGCCCGGCCCGGATTATTTCTGGGTCGAAGGCCACTGGGCCCGCGAACATGATCGCTGGGTCTGGCGGCACGGCCATTGGGAGCGCCGGCCGCACCGCGAAGCCGTTTGGCAGCCCGGCCACTGGGCGCCGCACGAAGGCGGCTATGTCTGGGTGGAAGGTCGCTGGGTGACGCGTGAACCGATGCCGCCCCCGCCTCCACCGCCGCCCCCTCCGCCTCCCTACGCCCCAGAGGCTCCGCAAATCATCGTGAGTGAAGCCCCGCCCGCCGCCTATGCCGAAACCATGCCGGTCTCGCCCGGTCCCGATTTCTTCTGGATCGGAGGCCATTGGACCCGTGAGCACGACCGCTGGATTTGGATGCACGGCCATTATGAGCGGCTTCCGCGCCACGATGCCCGCTGGGAAGCCGGCCGCTGGGACCATCGTCCCAATGGCTGGATCTGGATCGAAGGGCGCTGGCGCTGAAGACGCCTGCCGGAGATTTTCTCCCCAGCCCGCGGCAAATCACCGCGGGCTTTTTATCGGGCTAAGAGCCACGCCCCGAGTGCACCGGGGTAAAAACCCAGCACGACGGAGCCAAGGGCCAGAATCAGCAGGGCCGCACCGGCCGCCAGTCCCACCGGGGTCGAGGCAGGCGCCGCCTCTTCCGCCGGCGACAGGCGCACGTTGGTGAAAAATGCCGCCTTGATCCAACCGAAGTAATAATAAATCGAAATGATCACGCCGCCGAGCGCAATGGCCAGCAACCAATAGAGGCCGGCCTTGAAGGCGACGACAAAGATGAACAGTTTGCCCATGAATCCGGCCAGCGGCGGGATTCCGGCGAGCGAGCCGAGCCCGACCGCCAGCACGCCGGCAAGGAGCGGACGCTTCTTGGCCAGCTCGAAATAATGGTCGAGATCCTGGTCGGTATCGTCCGCGCCGGCGAGGTGGGCCATGACGCCGAAAACCGCAAAAGAGCCGAGCAGGTAGGCGAGCAAGTAGAAAAATACCGCCCCGACCGCGAGCGGTTGGGTGTAGGCGGCCGCGACCCCCAGCAGGAGATATCCGGCGTGGGAAACACCGGAAAGGCCCATCAAGCGCTTGACGTTGCGCTGGGTGAGCGCGGCGAGGTTGCCGAAAATAATCGTGGCGGCGGCCATGACGGCGAGCACGGGCAACACCAGGCCCTGATAAGGCGCAAAAATACCGGCCAGGCGCAGCAAAACAGCGAAGCCCGCGGCTTTCGAGGCGACGGCAAGAAACGCCGTCACCGGCGTCGGTGCCCCCTGATAGACGTCGGGAATCCAAATCTGAAACGGCACCGCACCGATCTTGAAGGCCACGCCGGCGAGGACGAGCACGATGCCGGCCTCGGCCAGAAAATTGTTGGGATTGGCCGCCAGAAAAAGACGCAATTGGTCAAACTCCATCGGCGCGGCGACGGCGCCCGGCAGGCTCCGGTTGCCGGCCGCGCCATAGAGCAGCACAATGCCAAAAAGCAGGATCGCCGAGCTCAGGGCGCCGAGGATCAAATACTTCAGGCCGGCCTCAAGCGACCGCGGATTCGTCCGGAAATAGCTGACCAAAATATAGAATCCGATCGTCACCGTTTCGAGCGCCACAAAAAGCAGGACAAAGTGATTGGCCTGCACCAACAGCATCAGCGCGGCCGTGATCACAAGTATGATGTGGAAGAATTCCACTTTCGGCATGGTTTGTTTCGCCAGGCTCACCATCGCCAGCAGGCTGACAAAAATCGACGAGCCGAGGAAAAACATCCGCATGAATTGCCCGGTCTCGCTGTGCCGCAACAGTCCGCCGAAGGAGACCTGCATGTAGGAGTTGAGAAACGCGGTATGAAAATTGATCGCGAGCCCGAGCGCCACCGCCAGCTGACCGAGAATGGAGACGACCGGAATCAGGTGGTGGTCCTTTTTCGGCAGCAGTATTTCCATCACCAGCAGCATGAGGGCGAGGCCCGCCAGCATCAGCTCGGGAAAAATCGCAGCCCATTGGTTCGAGCCGGCGGCTTGTCGAAGAAGTTCGATGGTCATGGCGGGTTATTTGCTGGCGATGACATGCGGCCAGGTGTCGCGCAGGGAAATGAGGGCGTCATTGATCGGTCCGGAGAGCGATCGTGGCCAGAAGCCGACGAAGATCAGCGTGGCAAGCAGCAGCAGGGCGGGGAGGCGTTCGCTCCAGCGCAGGTCGGCGTTGGCGGGAGCATTGACCACCGCGTCCGCCTGTGCGCCGAAAAACACCCGCGCGGCCGCCCGCAGCCCGTAAATTGCCGAAATGACCACGCCGCTCACGGCCGCGACCGTGATTCCGTGCGAAAAGTTCCACAACGCCACGAAGATCGCCAGCTCGCCCCAGAAATTTGCGAAACCCGGCAGGCCGATGCTCGCGAAGGTCGCGGCGACGAAAAATGCCGCCAGCACCGGCGCCTTTTGCGCCAGGCCGCCCATTTCGGCGAGATCGAAGGTCTGCGTCCGGTGATAAATACTCGTTGAAAGCAGGAAGAGCAGCGCCACCGACAGGCCATGCGCCACCATCAG
>DASRHD010000439.1:0-9963 GCA_035650695.1 Opitutaceae bacterium | reverse complement strand
AGCTCCGCCAGCTGCTGCCCAAGGGCCGGATTTATCTGGAAAAAATCCTCGATAACGAGGAGCGGCTCCGCGAGGACTGGCCGGTCGACGGCACGGTCGGCTACGATTTTCTCAGCAAGGTCAACCGCCTCTGGATGGACGATCAGAAGGCGGACGCCCTGACCTCGGCTTATTCCGACTTTACCGGCCATCCGGTGAATTTTCCCGCGCTCGTGCGGGAAAAAAAACGGGAGATCATCGAGGCGATTTTCGACGGCGACCTCGAGCGGCTGACCGACCTGGCCCAGCGCCTGGCCCGCGCCTCCTGGCGGACGCGCGATCTCAGCCGGCGGCACCTGCGCGAGGCGATCAAGCGCCTGACCACGCTGCTCTCCGTCTACCGCACCTATCGCACCGAGGCGGTCCTGGACGAGACCGACCGGCGGATTTTCAACGAAACCCTCGCCGCCGCCCGGGTCGGCGCGCCCGAGCTCGACGCCGCCTTCGACTTTCTCGGAGCCTTTCTCGCCAGCCTGCATCCGGCGGGGCGGGACGAGGAGAATTTTATCGCCCGCTGGCAGCAGCTGGCGCCGGCGGTCACGGCCAAGGGAGTGGAGGACACGACGTTTTATTGCTACGACCGCCTGGTTTCCTGCAACGAAGTCGGCGCCCAGGCGTCGCTCATGGGCATTTCGGCGGGAAAATTCCACGAATTCTGCCACCATCTCGCCGAGCGCTGGCCCCATACCCTGCTCGCGACTTCGACCCACGACACGAAGCGGAGCGAGGACGTGCGTGCGCGCATTTCCATCCTGACCGAGGCTTCCAGTCGCTGGGGCGAGGCGCTCCACCAATGGTCGCGCCTGAACGCGCCGGCGTGGAAAAACCGCGCGCCCGACCGCCACGCCGAATATCTGCTTTACCAGACGCTGATCGGGGCGTGGCCGATCGACCGCGATCGCTGCTGGCAATACATGCTCAAGGCCTGCCGCGAGGCCAAGATCATGACCTCGTGGCACGAGCCCAACGCCGGCTACGAAGAGTCAATCCGCGACTTCATCGACGGCGTTTTCGCCTCGCCCGAATTTATCGCCGAACTCGAGCGCTTTGTCGGGCCGCTGATCCGGCCCGGCCGGGTCAACAGCCTGGCGCAAACTCTGATCAAGCTGACCGCACCCGGCGTGCCGGACTTTTATCAGGGCACCGAGCTGTGGGATCTCAGCCTGGTCGATCCGGACAACCGCCGCCCGGTCGACTTCGAGCGGCGGCGTGAATTGCTGCACCGCTGCCGCGCGCTGTCCGCCGCGGAGGTGGCGGCCAATTGGGACTCCGGCCTGCCGAAGCTTTGGATGATCGCCCGCGTCCTGGAATTGCGCCGGCTGCAGCCGCAATGTTTTGCCCGCCACAGCGCCTACCGTCCGATCGTGGCGCAAGGCGCGCGCGTCGGCCACCTGCTGGCCTATCAGCGCGGCGAATGCGTCATCGCGGTCGTGCCCCGGTTCACCTTTTCGCTCGCCGGCGAATGGGAGGATACCCGCCTGCCGCTGCCCGGCGGCCGCTGGAAGAATATCTTCACGGCGGCGACGCTGGCGGACGATGCCGCGCCGGCGGCGCTCTTCGGCGCGTTTCCCGTCGCCCTGCTGGTCAAGGAGGAGGGTGGGGCGTGAATTTTTCCGTCTGGGCGCCGTTCGCCGGGCGGGTCGAGCTTCGGCTCGGCACGCAGGCGGTGCCGATGCAGCGCGGTTCGCGCGGCACTTGGTCGGTGGAGGTTTCGCCCGCGCCACCGGAGGGCGCCGCCTATCGTTTTTCCCTCGACGGCGGCCCGCCGCTGCCCGATCCCGCTTCGCACTGGCAACCGGACGGCGTGCATGGCGACTCGCGCGTGATGACGACGGATCGGTTGAGGGCGCAACAACGCCCCTTCCAGCCGCGGCCGCTGTCCGAGGCGGTGATCTATGAACTGCACGTCGGCACCTTCACCGCCGAAGGCACTTATGCCGCGGCCCAGGCCCGGCTGCCGTACCTGGCCGAGCTCGGCGTCACGCACGTGGAGCTGATGCCGCTGGCCGCCTTTCCCGGCCGGCATGGCTGGGGTTATGACGGTGTTTATTGGTATGCGCCGTTTCCCGCCTACGGCACGGCTGACGAACTCGCCGCCTTTGTCGCCGCCTGTCATGGCCACGGCCTGGCCGTCCTGCTCGACGTGGTTTACAACCACTTCGGCCCGGACGGCAATTACACCGGAAAATTCGGGCCGTATTTCACCGACCGCTGGAAGACCTTTTGGGGCGACGCCTTGAATTTCGACGGCCCGTACAGCGACGAGGTCCGGCGTTTTGTGGTGGAGAACGCGTTGATGTGGCTGCGCGAGTACGGCTTCGACGGGCTGCGGCTCGACGCCGTCCACGCCATTTATTGTGCCGGCGCCGTGCATATTCTGGAGGAGCTGGCGGAGGCGGTGAAGGCGCTGGGCCGGGAGTTGCAGCGCGATTTCGTCATCATCGCCGAAAGCGACGCCAACGACCCCCGCCTCGTCCGGCCGGTGGAGCAGGGCGGCTACGGACTGAGCGCGCACTGGTGCGACGATTTTCACCACGCGCTGCACGCCTTTTTTACCGGTGAGCGCGACGGTTATTATGCCGATTTCACCAGCGGCCTCGCCGATCTCGCCGCCGTGCTGCGCGCGGGCTATCTCTACCAGGGACAGTTTTCGGTTTTCCGCCAGCGGCGGCACGGACGTCCTCCGGCGGGGGTGCTGCCGCATCAGGTGGTGGTGTGCAGCCAGAACCACGACCAGGTCGGCAATCGCGCTTTCGGCGAACGGCTGAGCATGCTGCTGCCGCTGCCGCAGCTCAAGGCGATCGCCGCCCTGACCTTGCTCTCGCCATTTGTGCCGTTGTTATTTCAGGGAGAAGAGTGGGGGGCGCAGACGCCATTTCTATACTTCACCGATCATCAGGATGCGGAGCTCGGCCGTCAGGTTGCGGAAGGAAGGCGGAAGGAGTTCGCTGGCTTCAAATGGAAAGAGGAAATTCCAAATCCGCAGGATCCCGAAACGTTCCGGCAATCGCAATTGCGGTGGAGCGAATGCAAGGAGTCGTCCCACGCCGATTTGTTTGAATGGTACAAACGGCTGATTCAACTTCGGCGACGGCGCAGCACGGAGGCATCGGCGCCGTTCGAGGTGTCCTGTGACGAAAAGGCCGGCTGGCTGGCAATGTGGCAGGGCGGGGTGCTCGCCGTTTTCAATTTTGCCGACAAGGCCCGGCAGATTCCGCAACCGCCCGGCCCCTGGCGCCTTGAACTCTCCTCCGCCTCCGTGCCCGAAGATTTCGTGCCTGCGCACGGCACGTGTGTGTACGTTAGGAATTAGTCAAAGTCGCGGAATTTTTCGTCGCCGTATTTTCGTCGTCGAATAGACTTTTTTTCGCATCACGGCGATCTGCCTCCGCCGTGCATTAGCGGGACGATTTCACAGTATAAAACGCGGCAAAGTCGGAGGGAAAAAATTCAGTAAAATCGGGAAATTCCAGAAGTGTTTACGTGTAAACCAAAGCGTACCTTGACCGGCCGACGAAGCCGGCATACGCCAAAATCTTCTCCCGTTCGACTCCTGTGTCCCTGTCTTACGGTATGCGTTAATTGGGTGTGTCCCACGCCGCCGAAAGATTTTTCCCCTTAACCATCGGTTTGCCCCATGAACCACGATATTTCTGTTCATTGTTCGGCCGTTTCCTTCGGCCTCGATCGCCGTCCCGGCACGCGCTTTTTTTCTCCGCAAAACCTGGCTTTTTTCTTGGCCGCGCTCGGCGCTTTTGCCGTCACGCCGCTCGCTCCCGCCGCGGACAACGGCCTCGGCCAAAAACCCCTCATGGGCTGGAGCAGCTGGCAGGCTTTTAAAAGCGGCATCAGCGCGTCGACGACCGAAGCCATCGCCACGGCCATGACCAAACAGCTTCCCGGTCAGCCGGCGGGCGTCACGCTCCAGTCCGTTGGCTATCTTTACGTCAACGTCGATTCCGGCTGGCGGGTCGACGGCGCGGTTGACGCCAACGGTTACGAAGTGCCGGACACCAGTGCCAACAAGTTTCCCGGCGGGATCAGGCCGCTGGCAGATTATGTTCACAACCTTGGATTGAAATTCGGTCTTTATCTCCATCCCGGTCTGATCATCGCCGCCTACAACGCGAACGCGCCGATCATCGGCACCAACCCCGTCATCCGCACAAAAGCCATCGCCGACACCTCCATTCCTGGCAACACCAGCACCGGCAAGTCCCAGGCTTATAAAATCATCTATTCCCGCAACGGCGCGGTCCAGTACATCCAAGGCTACGCCAACCTGCTCGCCAAGACCTGGACGGTCGATTACATGAAGTTCGATTTCGTCGGGCCCGGCGGCGGCAACGTCGCGGCGGACAACCGCGACGACATGCAGCAATGGTTGACCGCATTCGAAAACACCGGCCGGCCGGTCTGGGTCGAGCTTTCCAATTCCCTCAAAGTGGCCTACGCCGGCACCTGGAAGGTCGTCTCCAACGGAGCCCGCATCGACGGCGACATCGAGTCGGGCGGCGGTGTCAGCTGGAGCAATATTTCCAAACGGTTCTCCGATTCGCCGGCCTGGTTTTCGTACGAAGGCGCCACCGCCAACGGCGGATTCTGGGGTGACATGGACAGTCTGCCGATCGGCGACGGTTCAACCGTCATCAGCGCCGACGAGAAAAAGACCGCCATGACCCTCTGGTCAATCTGCTGTTCGCCGCTCATCATCGGCCGCGACGTTCGAAAAATTAATTCCGCCGATGCCGCCCTCCTCGCCAACACCGAGGTCATCGCCGTCGACCAGGCCGGGCATCCCGCCACGCCCGGTCATGGTCAGCCCTCCGGGGTTTGGGAGGCGGCAAATCCTGATGGCACGACCACGGTCGGTTTCTTTAATACCACCAGCTCGACGATGACCGGCGGCCTCACGGTCACCTTTAGCGGCTCGATGAAAGTGCGCGATTTGTGGACCCACACCGATCTCGGCACGTTTACCGGCAGCTTCAATAGCGGCAGCCTGAATTCCCACGCTTGTCGCCTGGTCAAGCTGACACCGGTGGGGATCCAGCAAGTGGCTCCTCCGGTCTTCGCTCCCGGTGGCGGCACCTATGCCCTGCCGCAGAACGTGGCCATCACCTCTGCTACCGGCGGCGCCTCCATCCGCTACACTACCGACGGCAGCGCGCCGACCGAGACGCATGGCACGGTATACTCCGGTCCGGTGAACATTGCCGGTTCCTGCACGCTCCAAGCCATCGCTTATGAAAGTGGATTCAGCGACAGCACGGTCACCCGCGCGGATTATGTCATCAATCCCCTGCCTTCCGTGGCCGACCCGGTCTTCAGTCCGGCCAGCGGCCTGCCGCCTTTGACCGTCGTCATCACCTCCGCCACGCCCGGTGCGATGATCCGCTATACCACCGATGGCAGCGCGCCGAGCGAGACGACGGGGACGATTTATTCCGGTCCCGTCTCGATCAGCACGGCCGTTACGCTCAAAGCCATCGCCTATGAAACCGGATTCAGCGACAGCCATGTCACCAGCGCGACCTACGGCTCCAATCCCCAGACCTTCAACTTCGAGGCGGAAAGCCTGAGTTACACCGGCACCGGCGCGACCACCTCGGTGCAGACCGATGCCAACTCCAGCGGTGGCAAATGGGTCCAGCTTTCCGGCAATAGCATCGGTGACCACATCGATTTCACCGTGCCCGCCATTCCCGCTGGCACCTATCAGGTGCAGATGAAATGGAAGGGTAACAATAGCCGTGGCATCCTCCAGCTCTCGGTCGATGGTGCCAATCTCGGACTGACGCTCGACCAATATTCGTCGGGCCAAACCTACCCGACGACGACGTTCGGCAATGTCACCTTCAGCACCGCCGGCGCCCACACCGTGACCCTCACGGTCACGGGTAAAAACTCCGCCTCCAGCGGTGAAGTCCTTTCGGCCGACAAGTTCACCTTCGTCGGTCAGTAGTCTACCGCTTGCAGCGCGCCGGCAATGCCACACCGACGCGCTTTTTTCCCCGTTTACCTCCAGTTCCTCCAGCCATGAAACTAACACGAACCTTATTCTGCATGTTTGCTCTGACGGTCCCTTTGGCCGCGCAAAGCACGTATAATTACGAGGCCGAAAACCTCACCTATACACCGAGCGGCGCGACCGCTTCGGTCCAGACCGATGCCAATTCCAGCGGCGGCAAGTGGGTCATGCTCGCCGGCAACAGCGTGGGCGATTATATCAATTTCGCCATTCCCAGCCTTCCTGCCGGTACCTACCAGCTGCAGATGAAATGGAAGGGCAACACCAGCCGAGGCATTCTCCAGCTTTCGGTCGATGGCACCGACCTCGGGCCGACGGTCGACCAGTATTCGGCCAATCAGTCGTATCCCACCACCAACTTTGGCAGCGTATCTTTCAGCACCGCCGGGACCCACACCATCAGGCTGAGGGTCACAGGCAAAAACTCTGCCTCCACCAATTACCAGCTCTCGGCCGATCTTTTCACGCTCACCGGCCAGCCGGGAAATCAGGTGGCGGCGCCTGCTTTCAATCCGGGCGGCGGCACCTATGCCAATCCGATTACTGTCATTTTCAGCTCCGCCACGACAGGTGCGTTGTTCAGCTACACCACCGACGGCAGCACCCCGACGCCGACGCACGGTACCCAGGCGGGACAGGTGACCATCAGCAGCTCGGTTACGCTCAAGGCCGTCGCCTTTGCCACCGGCATGCTCGACAGTGCGGTGACCAGCGCCGACTACGCTATCGGTTCGGTCAATCAGGTGGCGCCGCCGGTGTTCAGCCCGACCGGATTGTTGGCTGCCAGCACGCAATACGTGACGATCACTTCCGCCACTAGCGGAGCCACCATTCGTTACACCACCGACGGCAGCACCCCGACCGCGGCGCACGGCACGGTTCTCAGTGCCAACGCTTACGAGGTGGCGGTCAGCAGCACGACGACGCTGCAGGCTGTCGCTTATAAAACCGGCATGACCGACAGCACCGTGACCAGCGCCGTCTACACGATCAAGCCCGGCAACGGGAATCCCATCCTTCCACCGAAGTGGGCTTTTGGCGTGATGTACGGCTGCTATGACAACCAGACCACGGTCATCAACGACATGAGCCAGCTCCGCGCTGGCTATTGCGGCGATGTCCTCTGGGTCGATTCCAGCTGGCTGAGCAGCAACTACAACGGTCCCGCGGCCAACTATATCAACTTCAAGTTCGATAAAAGTCAGTTCTCCGATGCCGCGGGCATGCTCAGCCAACTTCACTCCAATAATTTCCATTTTGGCGTGTGGGAATGGCCTTGGATCGGCGCCAGCCAGGCGGACGTGTACAACACCGGCGTGACCAATCACTATTTCATCGAGACGAGCAGCGGCGCAGTCGCCCGGCCGTCGGGCGTGTGGCATGGACTTTCCAGTTCCACCACCGGGCAGTTCGATCTTTCCACCGCTCCCAGCGTCATTTGGTGGCGGCATCTCAACAAGCCGGTCTTCGACATCGGTCTCGATTTCCTCAAAATGGATACCACTGTCGGCATCCCCACCGGGGGCGTGCTGAAGAGCGGCAGCGGGAAAAACGCCGACTGGCTTGGTTTCTACCACAAAGCGGCATGGGAGATCACTTCCACCGCGCAGCTGGCCCAGGGCCGGGGCTTTATTCTTGCGCACAGCGACATGACCGGCCGTTCGGCGACGAACAACGACCAGTATCCCGGTCTTTGGACCGGCGACAGCTCCTCCTCCTTCTCCAGCATGGTTTCAAAGGACATGGGCGGAGGCTTCGGCTGCAATACCAAGACCGAGGGAGCCTACTGGTGCGGCGACACCGGCGGTTATAACAACAATTCGAACAACGAGCTTTATCAGCGGTGGCTCCAGTATGGTTGCTTCACGCCTCTGACCGAATTTTTCGGCGCCAAAGGCAAGACGGGCCCGACCGGTATAGCCGGGCGCTTCCCCTGGTGTTTCAACGACACGGCGCCGGCGACCTTCTCACACTACACCCAAATGCGTTATCGGTTGTTGCCCTTCCGCTATTCCAACGCCCAGGCCTGCTACCACGTTGCCGGCACGGTGCAGTACCCGGTGTGGTGGCCGACCAATAAACAGATCATCAACGGCCACGGATCGAGTGAAATTCTTGTCCAGCCGGTGACCGTGGCCGGCGCCACCAGCGCCTCGGTCACCTTCCCCGAATCGTCTGCCACCACCTGGCTCGACTACACGCCGTATCCCTCCGGCAATCTGCTCAGTCCAAATACGCCGAGCGGTAAATCGTACAAGGGCGGCACCACCGCGACCATCCCGGCGCCGACCACCCAGGTGCCGCTCTTCATCAAGGCCGGCTCGATCATTCCCGTGATCGCCAATTATCAATCGGACGGTACGCCGAAGCGGCAAAACTATGTGGACGAACCGGGCTTCCAGGCCGACCAGCTGACGCTCGATATTTATCCCTCGGGTGCGACCAGCTACACCTTCTACGAAGATGACGGCCTCAGTGATCTCTACATTACGAAGAACGAGTACTCCACCACGGTGTTCAGCTCCGACGTTACCAGCGGGCACGAAGTGGTCACGATCGGTGCGGCCAATGGCACGTTCGCCGGCCAGTTTGCCAGCCGCACCTATTACCTGAGGATCAACCAGCAGGCCACCGTGCCGGCCAGTGTCAGTCGCGACGGCGTTACTCTGGCGTCTGACGCAAAAATGGCGTCGTTCGCCGATCTGCTCGGCGCGGCGAAGGACAGCTGGTATTACGATTCCGCCGCCGACATCGTCTGGGTGAAGCTCTCCACGTCGACGGGCGGTTCCACCTCGGTGGCGCTGCACTGATTCCTATGTTACGCGGCACGACGCCGCTTGCTTGCCGGCCGCGCCTTCCCCCGAAGGCGCGGCCTTTTTCCCGGCGGATTGTGCCCTGTCCCGGACGCGTTTGCCGCGACAAGTTATAACCAGAAAATACCAAAAAGCGGCGAGAGGTTTTTCCGGCAGGCTCTAACGTCAAGGCCCCGTCCTTCCGCCTTATGAAAACCGTCATCGTCCTGCTTCTCGGGCTGGTCGCCAGCCCCGTGTTCGCCGCCGGCCTCGCCCCCATCAAGTTGCCGTCACCGCAAACCGATATTGGGCGTCCGCTCATGCAGACCCTCAAGCTCCGCCGCTCGGAGCGCGCTTTCAGCCCCCGGCCGCTGCCGTTGCAGGAATTGGCCAACCTCCTCTGGGCTGCCGACGGAATCAACCGGCCGGAGAGCGGCATGCGCACCGCTCCATCCGCCCACAACTGGGAGGAAGTCGATATTTATGTCGTCCTCGCGGACGGCGCCTATCTTTATGACGCCAAGGCCAATCTCCTCGCCCCCGTGGCCGAAGGCGACTTGCGCGGCATCTGCGGCACCCAGGGGTTCGTGAAAGACGCCCCCCTGAACCTGGTTTACGTGACCGATCTGGGGCGGGTTACGGCCAAGGATAATGACGATACCAAAATGGTCACGGCCGTCGATGTCGGCTTGGTCGTGGAAAATGCCTATCTCTATTGCGCTTCGCAGGGGTTGGCCGCCGTCGTTCGCGGATCGGTTGACCGGCCGCGCCTCGCCCAAGCGCTCAAGCTGCGTCCGAACCAGCGTGTCATGCTCTCCCACACCATCGGCTATCCCGCCGACCAATAAACCCGTTGACCGCTCAAACGCAATGAAACCGCCATCTCCCGGCCTCAGCACGCTGGCCCTGCACGCCGGCCAGATTCCCGATCCCACCACGGGCGCCCGCGCGGTGCCGATCTACCAGACCACATCCTACGCCTTCAAAAGCAGCGAGCACGCGGCGAATCTTTTCGCCCTCAAGGAGCCCGGCAACATCTACACCCGGCTGATGAATCCGACCACCGATGTTTTTGAGAGGCGCATTGCCGCACTCGAGGGC
>DASRHD010000438.1:0-5900 GCA_035650695.1 Opitutaceae bacterium | reverse complement strand
AAATACGTCCAGCACGACTCCGCCTACTCCGGCAACCAGACCGTCGCCAACGTCTTCTTCTGGCCGGTACAGTTTCACACCGGCGCAAATGCGATCTCCGTCTCCGATGGCGCGGGCAACACTGACTCCGCCATTGTCTATTTTTACGGCAGCGGCGGCCTGCCCGTCCTTCCCGCCAACCCGCTTGTCACCCATTTCACCAGTTCCAACTCTGCCAATCCGGCCTATTACATGGACATGCCGGTCCAGCCGCAGTGGCCGATTTATTACGACCTCGATTCCACCGCGGACAACTCATTCGACACCCTGCCGCCCGCCGTGCAGGGCGCAACCTGGATCGCCACCCGCCGCGTGACCAAGTCCGGCCTGGCGACCGCACTGAACTTCACCGTCACAGCCGACGCCACCATTTACGTCATGTGCACCAATACCGGCAACGCGCCCGCGTTTTTGACCAACGCCGGTTTCACCGAAACCAGCGACGCCGGACTCGTCTGGCGCGATAATAACCTGAACCTCGTTCCGGCGCAGCTTTTCCGGCGGCAGGTGCCGGCCAACGGGTCCATCACGATTCCGGCCGCGGACCGCGACGCCCTGGTTATGATCCAGCGCGGCGCCCTCGGACCGTGACGGGATCGTTTCATTAAAAAAAGAAGCGAGGACGGATCCTCGCTTTAAGTACATAATGGTATTGGTTTGCAAAATGGCTGCCACCATGACCGGTTCGTCATCGGACGCCCTCCCATTCTCAATCCCTTCAGCGCCTAACGTGCGGCTCGTCAGAGGTCTCAGCCACGAATCACAAACATGAAAAATTTCCTGTTTCTCTCTCTCGCCTTGCTCGCCGGTTCTCCGTTGCTCGCCGACACCGCGTCGGCTCCCGCCGCTCCTGCTTCGGGAGCAACCAGTCCCGCAAAACTCGAATTTCGCGGCCTGTTGGCCACGGGCGGCGAACACCGCTTTCTTCTTTCCAGCCCCGGTGGAACCAAGAGCGACTGGCTCAACGTGGGCGATTCCTTCCAGGATTGGACGATCGATTCGTACAACGACAAGGACGGCACGCTCGTGGTCAAAAACAGCGGCGGCTCCGAGCTCCACCTGCAGATGAGCGAGAGCGTCATCGGCAAGGCCGAGGTCAAGGCCACCCTCGCCGACGCCCAGAAGGTGATGGAAAAAATTCACTTCGGCGAAATGCTGATCAAGGTCATTAACAGCCAGCGCACGGCGCAAATGGCGGCAATGAAAGACGCCCTCGAAAAGCGGGGCACGCCACCGGAACAAATCGAAAAGATCATCGCCCAGCAGACCAAGGCCATGGATCGGATGTGGGCCAGCCTCGACTCCAAAGACCTTCAAAATTCCATGGCGCAGATTTATTCGGAGGAATTCACCCCCGACCAGCTGACGGGGATATCCGAATTTTACGATACACCGGCCGGTCAGGCCTCATTGGAAAAGGCGCCGGAAATCCAGCAGAAGCTGATGAAAGTCATCATGCCGAAGATGCTCGCGGCCCAGCAGCAGATGATGGCCGAGGCCAGGGCGCAGAAGGCCGCTCAGCAGGCGGCGCAGGCGCAAAAAAACGCCGCGGGCACGTCCGCTCCGGCCACCTCGGCAGCCGCTCCGGCTTCTCCGTCGCCGGCCGTGAAGTAAGCGGAAAATCGCCTCGATCCCCTTCCCCCCGCCGCGCGGCGCACCTTCAGGGTTCGATGGCGACGGTCTCGCCGGATTTTCTCCCAAGATCGTGCAGATAATTTTCCATCGAGCCGGCGTAGCCAAAAATGAAGCGCGCCGTGAAATTCCTGCCTTGGTCTCTTTTCAGGTCTGGAATTTGACGTTCCTCTTTTGTTAACCAAGGTGGCCGCCCCAAGCCAAAGTTACGCAAAGCATGAACAAAACAATCCGCAGCAAAAAGGAACTGTCGCCCGGACAGCGCGAAGAACTGCTCAAGACTCTAAAAACCCGTTTTGAGAAAAACCCAACCCGCCACCGCGAGCTGGAATGGGCCAAGGTCCAGGCGAGGCTGGAAGCCAGCGCCGAAAAACTCTGGTCGCTCAGCGAAATGGAAAAAACCGGCGGCGAACCGGATGTGGTCGGTCAGGACAAAAAGACGGGCGAATATGTCTTTTTCGATTGTTCAGAGCAAAGTCCCAAGGGCCGCGTCAGCCTCTGCTACGACCGCGAGGCGCTGGATTCGCGGAAGGAACATAAGCCGAAAGGCTGCGCCATGGACATGGCCGAGGCCATGGGTATCGAGCTCTTGACCGAAGAACAATACCAGGAGCTGCAAAAGCTGGGCGAATTCGACACGAAATCGTCGAGCTGGCTGAAAACTCCGGATGAAATGCGGAAGCGCGGCGGCGCTCTTTTTGGCGACTGCCGCTTCGGCCGCGTTTTTTTCTATCACAACGGCGCGGAATCGTACTACAGCGGCCGGGGCTTCCGCGGCTCGCTGCGGGTCTGAAACCTTTCAACAAACCGGCAGCCACACAAGGCGGAGAAGGCACAGGCAGGAAAATTTGTGCCTCGTGTGCCTTTTGTGGCCAAATTCAATCACAAGCGGAGCCGCTTCGCTCAGGATGACAGAATGCGCCATGCCATGAACGCAGCTTTACCGGCATGCTAGGCGCCGGGCGCCGCCGGCACAGCCGACGGAAGGTAATGGGCGTCCGACCGTACGATCTTCCCTTGGTCGTTGAAGAAAAACACCTCGGCTGCCTTTTGGCCGCGATTGACGTAGTGGATCGTGACGCTTTCGACTCCGGCAAAAACGTCGACCAATTCAAACTTCAGCTCCGCCCGCTTGGTCAACGTCCCCATCCAGTAGTTTCTCAGCGCGATTTTGCCGACCAGCTTTCCTGAGGGCTCGCCGGCGACCAGCCGGATGTAAGGCGAGGTCACGACCACGTCTGCGGCATAAAAGCCCAACACCTTGTCGAAATCTTTGGCGTTGGCGCCTTCGATCCATTCCTTGGCGAACGCCGCGGCGAATTCAGGTTTGATCGGCATAAAATTCCGTCCATCGACCAAGCCGGACGGCTGCGGTTCCGGTGAAATCAGGCCGCTGAATGTGGCCATGCGATGGCGAAGCGTTTCGCCAAATCTTCGGAGAATTGGTCGCCGAGTGCTCGAAAAAGAGGTTTTTATTGACAATAACTTGCATCTAAATTCATCTGCGAACTAATAGTTCATTAGTGAACTTTTGCCCTCCACCCAAACCACCCCCTAAACCTTTCCCTCGGGAAGGACGAAAAACGATGCATAACCATAACTCCCTCGCCGCCGCGGCGCTGCTCAGTGGCCTCATGTTCGTCTCGGTGCCTGCCTTCGGCCAAGGCTATTCCCTTCCGATCAAAAGCTCGGTGATCATCGGCCCTGGCCCCCTCACCTACCAGCAGGTGTCCGCTCCGGTCTTTATGGCCTGGCCCGGCAATTTTTTTTGGTCCGATATCGAGATTACGATCACTTGCGCCACCAGTGGCGTCTCTATCCGCTACACCACCGATGGCAGCACGCCAACGCCGACCTACGGCACGCTCTACAGCGGCCCGGTCATTCTTCATCTTCCGGCATACCAAATTGTAGAGCTCCGCGCGATCGCCTACACTCAGTACGTTAATTACACTCCGAGTGTTGTTACAGACGGGCTTTATACTTACTACCCTCCGGTGCTCTACTAGCTGCAACCTAAAGCCAAGCGCCCGCCGTCGAGGAAATCAGCCGAGGCTCGATAGTTGCCGGAAATCCAATCTTCGCTCATCCTCGCTGATTAGCTCCGACTAAAATTAGCGATCATTAGCGTAAATCAGCGGTTTCAGATACCCGCTTGTCATCTTGAGCGCAGCGAAAGATCCAGTGCGACTCAGTTAGCGGCATCAAACTGGATCCTTCGCTATGCTCAGGATGACAGAATGTGCCGTACCCCGCACTTCCCGCCGACCTTTGCGGCCTCCGTGCCTTGGCGTGAAAATTTCCGCCGCGCTGAAGGAATTCATGCCCCTAATCTTGGGCACATCTGTGAAAAAGATAAATGGTAAGGCATGACCCCTTTTTGGGTCCGCCCGCGGCTCGCTGCGGGTCTGAAACCTTCCAACAAGACGGCAGCCACACAAGGCGCAGAAGGCACAGGACAAAAATCTTTTGTGTCTCGGGCCAGCCACGGTTCCGCCGAAATCCTCCTGCTGTTGCCCGCGGCGCGGCCGCAAAAGGCAGAAAAATCTGACGGCGGATAACCGGATGTTTGTCATCTTGAGCGTAGCGAAAGATCCAGAGCGACTCCGTTTGCCGCATCCCACTGGATGGCAGGCTGTCGGCCTTCGGCCTCGGTACTTCGCCTCGCTAGGATGACATGATGTCGCCCTGCCCTGCCGGCCGGATTTCACCAGCAAATCAAAATCATCAGCCTGACCCATTTTCAGCCTTTCTTTTCAGGGCCCCTTTTCAGGGCCCTTCAAGAAATAGAGCACAAAATTCCAATCCCCAAAAAAAGATGAGACCAAGAAAATACAAAATCGCTAAAAATATGGCCGATCCCTTCGGGTTAGGGGGTGGCGCCAAATGATTAGCAATAGCCGTTAATGGCATGAATCCAATCGCCCAGACAAGTAGTAGGATAAAATTTTCCCATTTCATAATTCTATTAACACGCATTCCTTCTTAATCCGTTATGGTATCTATCGGTTTCTCGGTATTAAAAAGATGGTCGTCCTTAAAAACTGAGCCATTTGATGCTTCCGTATTCTCGGCAACAATCTTATGATTTTCCTTAATCAATTTCTTATTCTCTTCTTCAAGACGCACTATCGCATCCTGACTTTGGTTCTTGAGTACCACGTACGCGTTCTTGAGGGCAAGATGTTCAGCTTGCAACGCCTCGACCTGCTCGCGGGCTATCGAAAGCTGGTTTCTGAGAGTGACGGCGATAGGAGCCTTGGTGTGCTCAACAATAAGCTCGTCAAGCCGATTTAGGTGTTCGATGGGCGTCATGGCATATCTTATCGTATTAACAATTCATTAGGCACTATGCGCCTGGTTTTTGCATTCGCTAATAAAATGATCGGCCTCTTCTGCGGTAGTGAATGGATACGAATATCGCACGCCTGTGGGCGTAGGATTGCAATCAAGATCCATACGGCCGAATCCATTATTTTCTGAAATACGGATAGTAGCTTCGCCATCAATAATAGTATTTTTGTCGATGGCAAATTTAGTGAGGACAACCTTACAGCCGTCGAATTTGAGTAGGTGTTTAATCGAGTAAAACATAGACATTAGCGCATAATATCATACTGATGATTTGTGGTGCAATAGGGTCCAATAAAAAAGGCGCTCCGTTTCCGGAGCGCCTTTGAAGTTGTTGCGGATTAGTAATCCATTCCGCCCATGCCTCCACCTCCGCCGCCACCAGGGGCCGGAGCTTCCTTCTTCTCCGGAATCTCGGTGATCATGCATTCGGTGGTGAGCAGCAGTCCGGCGACGGAGGCCGCATTCTGCAGCGCGGTGCGGGTAACCTTGGTCGGGTCGACCACGCCGGCCTTGACGAGGTCCTCGTATTCGCCGGTGGCGACGTTGTAGCCGTAGTTGCCCTTGTTGGAGCTGACGTTGCCGACGACCACGGCACCCTCGACGCCGGCATTGGCGCAGAGCATGCGGATCGGCGACTCGATGGCGCGGCGCACGATCTGCGCGCCGATGGCCTCGTCGCCCTCGAGCTTGACGGCATCGATGACCTTGGTGCAGCGGAGGAGCGCGACGCCGCCGCCGGCGACGATGCCTTCCTCGACGGCCGCACGGGTGGCGTGGAGGGCGTCCTCGACGCGGGCCTTCTTCTCCTTCATCTCGGTTTCGGTGGCGGCGCCGACATTGATGACGGCCACACCGCCGGCGAGCTTGGCCAGGCG
>DASRHD010000437.1:0-2411 GCA_035650695.1 Opitutaceae bacterium | reverse complement strand
GCCGGCGGTCTGGCGGCTGCTTCACTCCGCGCCGTGAAGCAAACCATCGTTACCCTCGACATGGAGGGCGTCCTAACCCCGGAGATATGGATCGCGGTCGCCGAACGCACCGGCCTGCCCGAATTGCGCCGCACCACCCGCGACGAGCCGGACTACGACAAGCTGATGCATTACCGGCTCGATATCCTCGAGCGGCACGGCATTACCCTGACGAAAATCCAGGAGGTGATCGGCGGGCTCTCACCGTTGCCCGGCGCGGTCGAGTTTTTGGATTCGCTCCGCGCACAGGTCCAGGCAATCATTTTGTCCGATACGTTCGAGCAGTTCGCCCAGCCGCTTCTGCGCCAGCTCAAGTGGCCCACCCTTTTCTGCCACCGGCTGGTCACGACCGGCGACCGCATCACCGGGTACCAGCTCCGGATGTCGGACCAAAAACGGCATTCCGTGGAAGCGCTGCAGAAACTGAATTACAAAGTCATCGCGGTTGGCGACTCATTCAACGATACCAGCATGCTGGCCCAGGCCGACCATGGCATCCTTTTCCACGCGCCGGACAACGTGGTGAAGCAGTTTCCGCAGTTTCCCTCGATCAACGATTATCCGACGCTGCTACAGTCGATCCAGAGCCTGTTATAAAACGGCGGCTAGTTTTAACGCAGAGGGCACAGAGGCGCGGGAGGCCACAGAGTTTGATGAGCAATGACCACACCGCTACCATCTTGGGCCTTTTGATCAGCCACTAAATGCGAATTAAAGCACTTTCAGAGCTTCCTCTGCGACCTCTCTTTACCTCTGCGGTCTCTGCGTTTTGATCCCACTCATACTGTCGTCAGAAACCGTTCCATGCGCTGGAGCACGCGGTCGCGGCCGAGGACGCGGAACATGCCGGTGAGATTCGGCCCGACGTTGGTCCCGGACACCACCAGCCTGGCCACCGCCTGGTAATCGCCGAAGCCGAGGTTGTTTTTCGCCGCCAGATCCTTGATCGCCTGCTCGAGCGCGGCGTCATTTGAAAAATCGGCCGACTTCAGCACTTCGACCAGTTCGCGCAACCGCGTCTTCGGATCGCCCTTGGCCATGACCTTGTCGCGCGCCTTGGCGTCGACCGGAAAATCGTCAGTGAAAAAATAAACCGTGTAGCCGGGCA
This sequence comes from Opitutaceae bacterium, assembly GCA_035650695.1. Classification (GTDB taxonomy): domain Bacteria; phylum Verrucomicrobiota; class Verrucomicrobiia; order Opitutales; family Opitutaceae; genus DASRHD01. The sequence continues at coordinate 1,264 of DASRHD010000437.1, read as the reverse complement.
GTTCATCGATCGCCTTCACCTTCGGCTGGCTGAGCAGCATGACTTCGCGGAAATAAGACGCGTCCGCCGCCAGCGCCGGGGTCGGATTCTGCCGCTGAAAATAATCGCGCGCCAGCGCCACGAACCGGTCAGCCGGCAGTTCGAGCAGGTAGGCCATGTTCATGTGCGCGAGTTTTTTTTCGTCGAAGCGCGCATTGCTCTGGTTGATGCCAGGAAGATCGAAGAGCTGGATAATTTCTTCGGTGGGCATTTTCTCGCGGTCATCGCCGGGGTTCCAACCGAGCAGGCAAAGGAAATTCACCAGCGCCTCGGGTAGAAAACCGCGTTTTTGATATTCCTCCACCAGCGCGCCCTGGTCGCGCTTCGACATCTTGCCCGGGCCGTTTTGTTTCAAAATGAGCGGAATATGCGCATAAATCGGCAGGGGCGCGCCGAAGGCCTGGAATAGCTCGGTGTGCTTGCTCGTGTTGGAGAGATGGTCCTCGCCCCGGATCACGTGCGTGATCTGCATAGTGATGTCGTCGACGACGTTGACGAAATGGAACACCGGATTGCCGTCCGAGCGCACGATAACGAAGTCTTTTTCCTCGGTGCGCTCGACCCGTCCGCGGATCGCATCGTTGATGACCTGGGGCTGGCCGGAGATTTTAAAAAACACCGCGCCCTCCTTTTCGTAGGTGCGGCCGGCGGCCTTCAGTTTCTCGAGATATTCGCGATAAATCTCCGCGCGCTCGCTCTGCCGGTACGGCCCGAAGCTCCCGCCGGTTTTCGGGCCCTCGTCCCAGTTGAGGCCGAGCCAGGTCAGGCTGTCGTAGATGACGTTGAGAAATGCCTCGCTGTTGCGCTCCTTGTCGGTGTCCTCGATCCGGAGGACGAAGACGCCACCGGCGTGGCGGGCGTAAAGCCAGTTGAACAGCGCGGTGCGGGCGCTGCCGATGTGGAAAAAACCCGTGGGACTCGGGGCGAAACGGACGCGGACTTGGGACATGGAAGAGAATCGACAGACTGGCAGATTGGAGCGAAAAAGCCATTGCGGTGAATTCTTTGCCTTCTGTCAAAAACTCATCTGCCTTTGATCCGATGGCGCTGGCAGCGCAGTTTGATGCTCTCGGCGGGGTGGCCGGCTTCCGTGTGGAAAAATTCGGCGAGGTGGCCGGTTTCCCGCTTTTTTCGCTGACCAAGCGCACGCCGGGTCCGCGGCCGCGGATCTATCTCTCGGCCGGCATTCACGGCGACGAGCCGGCGCCTCCCCTTGCCCTGTTGC
>DASRHD010000436.1:0-8810 GCA_035650695.1 Opitutaceae bacterium | reverse complement strand
AATCCCTGGACGACGCGCAAGCTCCTCCTTCAGCTGCCGACCTTGCGACTGACCTGCGATTTTTCGCATTGGTGCTGCGTCTGCGAGCGCTTGGTCCTCGACGACGAACCCGACATCCTCGCACTTTGCGCCGAACGGGCGCACCACATCCATGCCCGCGTCGGCTACGCGCAGGGGCCGCAGGTACCCCACCCGGCCGCCCCGGAACACCGCGCCGCACTCGAGGCGCATGAACGCTGGTGGGAGGCAATCTGGTCGGCGACAGCACACACGGGCTGCACGATTGCGACGATGACGCCCGAATTCGGGCCCGACGGGTATCTGCAAGCCGCTCCCTTCTCCGGCGTGCCGGCAGCCAGTCTCGACGAAATCAACCGCTGGATGGCGGTGCGGCAGCGCGAACGTTTCGCGCGGCGGGACTCGAGCGGCGAGATGCGGGAGGTTCTTGCCACGCCGCGCGGAGCCGGCTCAACCAAAGGTCCTCCCCTGTCATGAAGCGCCCGCCGCAGAAAAATTGGGACGAGCTGACTTGGGAAGAAATCGGCAGGCTGCCTGCGCAGGGCTGCGATGCGGCCATTTTGCCGGTTGGCGCGACCGAACAGCATGGTCCCCATCTCGGCACGGGCATGGACTCCGCGCTCGCGCAGCGGTTGTGTGCGGAAGTGGGCGCACACACCGGTACGCCAGTGCTGCCACTGCTGCCTTACGGTTGTTCGCTCGGCCATTCGCGCCGCTGGCCCGGCACGCTTGCGCTCAGTCCGCAGACGCTCATCGCGATCGTAACCGAGATCGGCGATTGGCTGCATGCGGCGGGCTTCCATCGGCTGTTCGTCGTCAATGCCCATATGACCAACGCCGCTCCGTTGCGCTGCGCGCTGGAAATCCTGCGCAGTCGCCACGACACGCTCATGGTCGCGGTCATCAACACCGCCACGCTCAGTCCGCGCGTCACCCGCGCCTTTTCCGCCGATGCCGCCGACTGGCATGCCAACGCCGCCGAGACCGCGCTCATGCTGGCATTCGCGCCGCGCCTGGTGCGGCGCGCAAAAATCGCCACGGCCGGCGATCCAGACCGCACACACGAGCTCGTCTTCTCCCATCCAGTCAACCGCACGAGCACGAACGGCGTGACCGGCGCGCCGGGCCGCGCGACCGCGGCGCAGGGCCGCAAGCTTTTCGCCTGGATGGCCGCCGATCTCGCCGCGCTCGTCCGACGCGGCCGGCGCGAGCGCCCGCCGCTCGACGCTTCCTACTTCGAAAAAGCTTCCACATGAAAACCGACACTGAGATCCAGAAGATCCAATCCGAACTCAAAGCCAAGGGCGTCAAGTATTGCGTCGGCGCCTACGTCGACATCCATGGCGTTCCAAAGGGAAAATTCGTGCCGATCGACCATTTCCTTCACTTCGCCCACGGCTCCGAGCTCTACACCGGCTATGCGCTCGACGGCCTCGGCCAGCGGCCGAACGACGACGAGATCAGCTCCGTGCCCGATCTCGACGCCATCACCATCCTGCCCTGGCGGCCCGAGGTGGCCTGGATGCCGGCGGACAACGCCTTTCACGGGCAGCCTTACGAGATCAACACGCGCGTGGCGCTGAAAAAAGTCCTGGCGGAGGCCGCGACCATGGGCTTCGGCTTCAACCTTGGTATCGAGTGCGAGGTCTTTGTCGTGAAGCTCGACGAACAGGGCCGGCTGCGCATTCCCAACCCAGACGATGATCTGGTGAAAAGCTGTTACGACGTGAAGCGGTTCATGGACCGCTTCGCCTGGCTCGACAAAATGGCCTCGACGATCAACGCCCTCGGCTGGGACCTCTACAGTTTCGACCACGAGGATGCGAACTCGCAATTCGAGTTCGATTTCAAGTACGCCGACGCACTGACGATGTGCGACCGCTACGTTTTTTTCCGGATGATGGCGAAGCACTTCGCGGCGGAGGAGGGCCTGCTCGCCACGTTCATGCCCAAGCCTTTTCCGGACAAGACCGGCAACGGCGCGCATTTCAACATGTCCCTGCGCGACGCAAAGTCGGGCAAGAATGTTTTTGCCTGCGACCCACAGGACGACCCGCGCGGGCTCGGCCTCACGCCCGTCGCCTACGCCTTCATCGCCGGCATCCTCCGCCACGGCCGCGCCATCTGCGCTGCCTTCGCCCCCACCGTCAACAGCTACAAGCGCCTCGTCCGCCGCGGCCTGATGTCGTATTATTCCTGGGCGCCGGTCTTCAATTCCTTCGGCACGAATAACCGCACCAACTCCATCCGCGTGCCGATGGGCGGCGGCCGCTGCGAAAGCCGCAATGCCGACTCCGCCTGCAATCCCTATCTCGCCGCCACGCTCGCCATCGCCGCCGGCCTCGAGGGCGTGCGCGAAAAACTCGATCCGGGCCAGCCGCAGGACGAAAATCTCTACGAGCTGCCCGAGGCCGAATTGCAGGCGCGCGGGATCAGCTACCTGCCGCGCAACCTCGAGGAGGCGGTTGAGGCGTTTGCCGCCGATCCGTTTATCGAACGCGTGCTCGGCGCCGAGCTGCGCCGCGAGTTCATCACCTGCAAGTCCGATGAATGGCGCGCCTATCACCAACAGGTGAGCCAGTGGGAAATTGACCAGTATGCCCGCCTCTATTGAGGCCGCTGCCTGCTGCCACGCACGCGCCGCGCGGGAAAATTTGGCCGTGACCCGATGCGCGTTCCCGATAAAAACGATCCGGCATGCCCCCACACGAAAAAGTCGCCCGCTTCAGCATCTCCCTTCCCGGCGGACTTGCCGCCCAGCTCGACCGGATGGTCAGCACGCGCGGCTTCAAGAACCGGTCCCAGGCCATCGCGGAAATGGTCCGGACCCAGCTATCCGAGCGCGAGGTCGAAAGCGGCGCGGGCAGCACCGCCGGCACGATCAGCCTGGTTTACGACTACCGGAAGCGAAACCTCCAGACCACCCTTTCCGCCATCCAGCATAAATACTATCTACTCATCGTCTCGAGCATGCACGTGCACCTCGAGCATCACCATTACCTCGAAGTGCTGCTCGTCCAGGGCCCGCCCAAGCAAGTCCGCCAGCTGGCGGACGAGCTCATCACCTGCAAGGGCGTCCGGCACGGCAAGCTCCACCTCACCGCCGTCGGCATCCCCCCGCTGCTCTAGGCGCCTGCGCGCCGGAAATTGGCAGGAAAACTGCTGATTTCTCTTCACACGAAACTACAATATCGTAACACTATTGCGCCATGAACTCCGTTCCCGCCGCCGCGCCGCTTTACACCAAGACGCTGCACCATGCCGGCATGTGGTCCGCGGTCATTTCGCGCGGCAAGAGCCTCCGGCTCACCGACCTCGAGGGTGGCGCCAACGTCGGCCTGCTGCTCTACAACGCCGACCTCCCCGTCGAGCGCTACAACATGCCCGACACGCTCAAGGGCCAGCACATCTTTTACCTCCGCCATCCCTACTGCCTGCATTCCGACATGGGCCGCGTCCTCGCCTCCCTCACCGCCGACACGGTCGGCTGGCATGACACCGTCTGCGGCTGTTCCGACGCGAAGCTGGTGGCGGAAAAATACGGCGGGAAAACCTACCAGGCGGCGCGGAACGAATTTCACCGCAACGGCCGCGACTGTTTCCTCATTGAACTCGCCAAGTGGGGCCTGGGCGAGCGCGACCTCGTGCCGAACCTGAATCTCTTCAGCAAGGTTGTGGCCGACGACGCCGGCCGGCTGGCCTTCGTATCCGGCCACTCCAGGGGCGGCGGCCAGGTCGACCTGCGCTTCGAAATGAATACCCTCGTCGTGCTCAACACCTGCCAGCATCCGCTCGATCCCGATCCCCAATATCACCCGCGGCAGGTGCGGCTCGACGTCTTCCCCACCCCGCCGGCCGCCGCCGACGATCCCTGCCGCCGCTCGCGCCCGGAAAACGAGCGCGCTTTCCTCAACACCGAAAATTACTGCGCGTTGCGCGCCTGACGCCATGACCGAAAGCAAACTCGATCCCGCCCGGGCTGTTTACCGGAAAATTGTCGAGGCCGGCGACCACTGGTCGCGCGAAATCAAGGCGGGGCAGATTTTCCGCATCGTTGACCTCGAGGGCAACCAGGCTGCCGACACACTTTTCTACGACGCGCGCGATCCGGCCAACCGTTACAGCGCCAATGACACCATCCGCCACCAGGGTGCGCTCTATCTCACCACCGGCACCCGCCTCATGTCCACCCGCGGCGACCTGCTCCTCACCATCGTGGCCGACACCTGCGGCCGGCACGACACGCTGGGCGGCGCCTGCTCGCGCGAAAGCAACACCATGCGCTATGCGCTCGACAAGGAATCCATGCACGCCTGCCGCGACAGCTTCATCCGCGGCGCGCAGGAGTGCGGCTGCGGCCTGGGCAAGCGCGACATCACCTGCAACATCAATTTCTTCATGAACGTGCCGGTCACGCCCGACGGCCGGCTCACCTTCGAGGACGGCGTTTCCGGCCCCGGCCGCTACGTCGAGATGCGCGCCGAGCGCGACGTCATCGGCCTGATTTCCAACTGCCCGCAGCTCAATAATCCCTGCAACGCCTATAATCCCACGCCGATCGAGGTGCTGATCTGGGACGGGCCGCCGCAGGGGCTAGCGTAGCGTCCACTTGCGACAGGTTGCCAGCACTCAAAGGCCGATTCTCTCCAGTGTTCACCAAAATTCTCATTGCCAACCGCGGCACTATCGCCTGCCGCATCGCCCGCACCCTTCGCCGCATGGGCATCGGTTCGGTTGCGGTCTATTCTGAGGCCGATGCACATGCCGCCCACGTTGCGGCCTGCGACGAGGCCGTCGCCATCGGCCCCTCGCCGGCGGCGCAAAGCTACCTTGACGTCGAAAAGATTCTCGGCGCCGCAAAAAAAACCGGAGCGCAGGCGATCCATCCCGGCTACGGTTTTTTGAGCGAGAATCCCGCCTTTGCCGAGGCCTGCGCCGCCGCCGGCCTGGTCTTCATCGGTCCGACCGCCGGCCAGATGCGCGCCTTCGGCTTCAAGCACGCCGCGCGCGCGCTGGCGGAGGCCAACAATGTGCCGCTTCTACCGGGCAGCAAATTGCTGGAAAACACCGAGCATGCCCTCGCCGAAGCGGCACGCGTCGGCTATCCGGTGATGCTCAAGAGCACGGCCGGCGGCGGCGGAATCGGCATGCAGCTCATCCGCTCGGCCGCGGAGCTGCCCGCGGCTTTTGCCTCGGTCGACCGGCTCGCGCGCAATAACTTCAAACAAGGCGGCATTTATCTGGAAAAATTTGTCGAGCAGGCGCGGCACGTCGAGGTGCAGATTTTCGGCGACGGACTCGGCCATGTTGTCGCCCTCGGGGAGCGCGATTGCTCGGCCCAGCGCCGCAACCAGAAGGTGATCGAGGAGACGCCCGCGCCCGGCCTGGACGAGGCGCAGCGTCGCCGGCTGTGGGAGTGCGCCGCGCGGCTTGGCGCCGCCGCGGGCTACCAAAACGCCGGCACGGTCGAGTTCGTCCTCGATGCGAAAACCGGCGAGTTTTATTTCCTTGAGGTCAACACACGCCTCCAGGTCGAGCATGGCGTGACCGAGGAGGTCACCGGCCTCGACCTCGTCGAATGGATGGTCAAGCAGGCGGCCGGCGAGCTCGGTTCGCTGGAAAATTTCCACCCGCAACCGCGCGGCGCCTCCATCCAGGTGCGGCTTTACTCCGAGGATCCTGGAAAAAATTTCCAGCCGGCGACCGGCGTGCTCACCGACGTGCACTTCCCGGCGGCGGCACGGATTGAAACCTGGATCGAGCGCGGCACGGAGGTTTCGCCGTTCTACGATCCGCTGCTGGCCAAAATCATCGTGCGCGGGGCCGACCGCGCCGACGCGCTGGCAAGGTTGGCTGACGCCCTCGGCGAAACGCGCGTGCACGGACTTGAAACCAACCTGGACTATCTCCGGCAAATCGTCGCCTCGGAGGTGTTCCAACAGGGGCGCGTCATCACGCGCACGCTCGCCGGCCTGCCCTACGATGCCGCGACGATCGACGTGCTGGAAGGAGGAACCCAGACCACGGTGCAGGATTATCCAGGGCGGGTCGGCTATTGGGATGTGGGCGTTCCGCCCTCCGGACCGATGGACCATCTGTCCTTCCGCCTGGCCAACCGCCTCGTCGGCAACCCCGCGTCGGCCGCCGGCCTCGAAATCACGGTCAATGGACCGAGCCTGCGTTTCAACACCGCCGCGGTCATCGCGCTGGCCGGGGCCGACCTGCCGGCCACACTCGATGGCAAGCCGGTGCCGTACTGGCGCGCGGTGCGCGTGAAAAAAGGCCAGACCCTGCGCCTTGGCGCGGCCGCCGGCGCCGGGCTGCGCGCCTATCTTGCGATTCGCCATGGCTTCGATGTTCCGGACTATCTCGGCAGCAAATCCACCTTCACGCTCGGACTTTTCGGCGGCCACGCCGGCCGCGCGCTGCGTGCCGGCGATGTACTGCGGGTTAATCGCAGCCCGATCGTCGGCGCCGTGGATGAATCGGGATTGTCGCGTCTGCCCAGCGCGCTCATCCCGCCGCTGACTCGCGAATGGGAGATCGGCGTACTCTATGGCCCGCACGGCGCGCCTGATTTTTTCACCGCGGATGACATCGCGGATCTTTTTTCCACGATCTACGAAGTCCATTATAATTCGGCCCGCACCGGTGTGCGCCTGATCGGCCCGAAACCGCGCTGGGCCCGCGCCGACGGCGGCGAGGCCGGTCTGCACCCATCGAACATCCACGACAACGCCTACGCCATCGGCACGATCGACTTTACCGGTGACATGCCGATCATTCTCGGGCCGGACGGACCCAGCCTCGGCGGCTTTGTCTGTCCCGCGACCATCGTGCAAAGCGAGCTGTGGAAGATCGGCCAGCTCAAGCCCGGGGACAAGGTGCGTTTCCGCCGCCTGACCGCCGCCGGGGCCCGCGCGGCGGAATTCGCCCAGGATGCCGCGATCGAAACCTTGCAGCCGGTCCGGCGCGCCAATTCCGCAATCCGCAATCCAAAATCCAAAATTTCTGAGCCGGCCATCCTCCACACTCTGCCGCCGCGCCCGGCCGCGCCAGCGGTCTGCTACCGGCGATCCGGCGACCGGTATTTATTGGTTGAATACGGGCCGCTCGTCCTCGACCTGAATCTTCGCTTTCGCGTCCACGCCCTGCACCAGTGGCTGGAGCAGCACCACGTTCCCGGCCTGCTCGACATCACGCCCGGAATCCGCTCGCTCCAGGTGCACTACGACAACCGCGTGCTGCCGCTCGAGCGCCTGATGGAGACGCTGCTTGAGGCCGAGGCGCGCCTGCCCGGCATCGATGAGATGGAGGTGCCCACGCGCATCGTTCACCTGCCGCTGTCGTGGGAGGACGAATCGACCCTGCTCGCCATCCGAAAGTACATGCAGATCGTGCGCAAGGATGCGCCCTGGTGCCCGAGCAACCTCGAGTTCATCCGCCGCATCAACGGCCTTGACTCGATTGAGGAGGTCAAGGAAATCGCCTTCAAAGCCAGCTATCTCGTGCTCGGCCTGGGCGACGTCTACCTCGGCGCGCCGGTGGCCACCCCGGTCGACCCGCGTCAGCGGCTGGTCACGACCAAGTACAACCCGGCGCGCACCTGGACGCCGGAAAACGCCGTCGGCATCGGCGGCGCCTACCTCTGCATTTACGGCATGGAGGGGCCCGGCGGCTACCAGTTCATCGGCCGGACCTGCCAGATGTGGAACCGCTGGCGGCAGACGGCCGATTTCACCGAGGGCAAGCCCTGGCTGCTGCGCTTCTTCGATCAGGTGCGTTTTTATCCGGTGAGCCACGCCGAGCTGCTGAAATTTCGCGACGATTTCGTCCAGGGCAAGGTGCGGCTCAAGATCGCGCACGAGACCTTCCGGCTGCGCGACTACAACGATTTCCTGGCGCGGAATCGCGACTCCATCGCCGCCTTCAAGGTCAAACAACAGGCCGCCTTCGAGGCCGAGCGCCACCGCTGGGAACAATCAGGCCAGCTCAACTTCTCTGCCGAAACCGAGGCGGCGGCCGCGCCGGAAAAGGCCGATGCGCTTCCGCCCGGCTGTGTCGCCGTGCCGGCGCAGATTCCGGGCAACGTCTGGAAAATCCACGTTAACCCCGGCACCACCGTGAAGGAAGGTGAGGCGCTGCTCATCATCGAATCGATGAAGATGGAGATCACCATCGTCGCGTCGCGCGCGGGGCGGGTGCGCGAAGTGCGCTGTGTCGAGGGCCGGCCGGTCAACGCCGGAGAAACACTCGTCGTGATCGAGGAGACATGAACGCCGATCTTTCTCTCCATCTCGCCTCGTTGCGCGCCGCCTACGTCGACGGCCTGAAGCCGGCCGCGCTGGTCGAGGAAATCTGGCGGCGGTGCGAGGCGCACGGCGATCCGGCGGTCTGGATTCATCGTCTCCCGCTCGACGAACTGCGGGCACATGCCCTCCGGATCGAGGCGCGCGGACCGGCGGCGCAACCGCTCTTCGGCATGCCCTTTGCGATCAAGGACAACATCGATCTGGCCGGCGCGCCCACGACCGCCGCCTGCCGCGAGTTCGCCTACGTGCCAGCGGAATCCGCTCCCGTCGTGCAACGGCTGATTGACGCGGGCGCGATCCCCATTGGCAAAACCAACCTTGACCAGTTCGCCACCGGCCTGGTCGGCACCCGGTCGCCCTATGGCACGCCGCGCAATCCGTTCCGAGCCGACGTGATTCCCGGCGGCTCGAGCAGCGGCTCGGCGGTCGCAGTGGCGGCCGGGCTGGTTTCGTTCGCGCTCGGCACGGACACCGCCGGCT
>DASRHD010000435.1:0-4086 GCA_035650695.1 Opitutaceae bacterium | reverse complement strand
GAAAAAATCGGCGCCCGCCGCCGCCTGGGTGACGAGATCCTGGAGGAGCGGTTCCACGCTGACCGCGACTTTTTTTCGCGGCGGCAGTTGCGGTTGCATGGCGCGAAATTGCGCAAGGGTGATGGCGCGGGGCGACGCCGGATAAAAAATGAATCCGAGATAGTCTGCGCCGCACCGGTCGGCAAATTCGGCGTCGACCAGCGAAGTCAGGCCGCAGACCTTGAAGCGAATGCCGTCAATCATGCCGCGAACTGTAGCCGGAAAACAGCCTGGCGCACGGAGAATCCGGCAGCCGCCCGCAGCCAGTTTTTGCCGTTATTTTCGCTGCAAGGAAACTAATCCTCATCGCCAAGGCAGGTTTCGACCAGCCGGGCGGTTTTGATCCAGGGATGGTCAATCGGCACCACGCGCTTGATGCCGACGACTTTTTGCAGCGGCACCGGCACGCAATCGTTTCCCTTCAACCCCACCATGATATTGTACTGTTTTTTTGCCAGCAGCTCGCCGGCCTTGGTGCCGAGGCGGGTGCAGAGCAGCCGGTCAAAAGCGGTCGGGGTGCCGCCGCGCTGAACGTGTCCCAGCGAGGTGACGCGCGCCTCCAGGCCGGCAAGCTGCTGCAGCTGCCGGGCCAGCCGGCTCGCCACCGGCTCCTGCACCAGGTGAATGCCGTGATAGACCGCACCCGGAACTCCGTCCGACGACTCGGAGGACTTGCCCGCCGGCGCATTGGCGCGGGCACGGGCTTCCTGCCGCGAAACGATTCCCTCGGCCACGGCAATGATGGAAAAGCGCTTGCCGGCGCGGCGGCGGCGCAGCAAGTGCTGGGTGACGATTTCCAGGTCGTAGGGAATTTCGGGAATGAGAATCACATCGGCGCCGCCGGCGATGCCGGCGCCGAGGCAGAGCCAGCCCGCGTCATGGCCCATGACCTCGCAGACGATCACGCGCTGGTGGCTCGTCGCGGTGGTATGGAGACGGTCGATCGCCTCGGTCGCGATCGCCATGGCGGAATCGAAACCGAAGGTGATGTCGGTGCCGGCCACGTCGTTGTCGATCGTCTTGGGCAGGGTCAGGACGTTGAGGCCGCCGCGTTCGTGCAGGCGCCAGGCGCTTTTCTGCGTGCCGTTGCCGCCGAGGCAGACGAGACAGTCGAGCTTGAGCTTGCGGTAGGTTTTGACCGCTTCGGCGGTGAGGTCGACCGTCCGGCCGTTCACCTTCATCTTGTGCGGCCGGTCGCGACTGCTGCCGAGAAACGTGCCTCCTTGGGTGAGAATGCCGCTGACGAGCTTGTTCTCGATCGGCATGGTCCGATTTTCGACCAGGCCGCGGAAGCCATCCTGAATGCCGATGACCTTGATGCCGTAATGCATCGCCGCCTTGGCCACGCCGCGAATGACCGCATTGAGTCCGGGGCAGTCGCCGCCGGCGGTGAGAATGCCGATCGTTCCGGTGGTTTGCTTGGCCATGATGCGTGACCTTTGGGAAAAAATCGGGCGTTGCCCAGCCTGCAGTGCGCTGCGGGCGCAAAATTTACATTCGTCAAAACGAATTGATCGCGCGAATCACGTGGTCGACCTGCGCGTCGGTCAGCTCGGGAAAAATCGGCAGGCTGAGGCAGGTGTCGCAGACGCCTTCCGCCACCGGCAGCATGCCTCGCCGTCCGCCGAGCGGCGCATAGACCTTTTGCAGGTGCAAAGGCACGGGATAGATCAAGTCGGTGCCGATTTCGTGCTTGGCGAGGTGGGCGCGGAGGGCGTCGCGCCGCGGATGACGGAGGGTGAATTGGTGCCAGACCGATTCGCCGTAGGCGGGCGTGACGGGCAGGCGGACGTCGGTCAGCTCGATGCCGGCGCGATAACGCGCGGCGATGGCGCGCCGGCGCGCCGTCCAGCCGGCGAGATGCGGCAGCTTGACGTTGAGCGCCGCACCCTGGAAGCCGTCCATGCGGAAGTTGAAGCCCATCATATCATGGTGATACCGCTGGGCGGCGCCGTGATTGCGCAGCAGCCGGGCCCGCTCGAAGACGTCGTCGCGGCGAGAGACAAAAGCCCCGCCCTCGCCGCACCCACCGAGGTTTTTTGTCGGATAAAAGCTGAACGTGCCGGCGTCGCCGAGGAGGCCGACCGGCGTGCCGGCGTAGCGTGCTCCCACCGCCTGGGCACAGTCCTCAACCACAAAAAGGCGGTGCTTTCGGGCAATCGCCATGATCTCGTTCATCCGCGCTGGCTGGCCGAAAAGGTGCACCACCACGATGCCCTTGGTTCGCGGGGTGATCGCGGCCTCGATTTTTTCCGGATCGAGGTTGAAAGTGCCCTCCTCGATGTCGATGAAGACCGGCTTGGCCCCGACGTAGCTGATGCCCCACGCAGAGGAAATAAAGGTGAATGGTGTGGTGATGACCTCGTCGTCGGCGCCGATTCCGCCGCAGACCGACGCGACGTGCAGCGGCGAGGTGCCGCTGTTCATGCCCAGCGCCCTCGCGTAGCCGAGAGTGGCGGCAAAGTTTTTTTCAAACTGCTCGACCTCCTGGCCGAGAATGAACCGCGTGGCGTCGTAGGTCGCCGCCAGCGCCGCCAGGATCTCCTCGCGCAAGGCGCGATGCTGGAGGCTGAGATCGATGAAGGGAACTTTCATCAAGGTAGGCTTGACCACCGGGCCCCGGAGGACACGGAAAAAACAACCTCTGTGCTTCCTATGCTGGTACGGTTCAATGCTTAAGTTTTTTGACCAACGCCTCGATCAAGGCATCCAGGCCGGGCGTTTTTGCCGCGAAATCCACCGGCATGCCGGCCTTCTTCATTGCCTCGCTCGTCTGCGGGCCGATGCTGCCGGCCAGCGGCCGCTTCGCTCCCGGCGCCAGGGCCAGCGCCCCCGCTTGCGCGACGAACGATTCCACCGCCGACGAGCTGGCGAACAATATCGCATCGGCGCCGCGAGCGCGGAAATCCTCGGCCGCCGGATCGGCCGACAGATCGGTTTTTTCCGTCTGGTAAACCGGAAAACAGTCGACGATCGCCCGCGCCTCCTCGAGCTTTTTCACCAGCGTGTCGCGGTTGAGGTTGCCGGTGACGACCAGCATCTTCGCGCTGTCGAGGCCGCCGGCGGACAGTTCGGCCGCCAGCGCGTCGGCCGTGGCCACCGCCGGAAAAAAATCGGCTTTGAGATGAAATTCGCCCAACGCCTTCGCCGTGGCCTCGCCCACGCAGGCGATGCGGATGAGGCCGAGCGAGCGCACGTCGGTGAATTTGCCGAGAAATTCGTCGAAAAAAAACCGCACGCCATTGGCGCTGGTGAAGACCAGCCAGTCGTAGCTGCCGAATTCGGCGAAGACATCGTCCCTCGTCTGCGGGTTAATTTTCTTCGTCACCTGGATGAGGGGCAATTCGAGCACTTCCGCACCGAGGCCTTCCAGCTTCGCGCGCAGTTCGCTGGCCTGCTCGCGCGTGCGCGTGATCGCGACGCGCCGGCCGAAAAGCGGCAACTGCTCGAACCAGTCGATCGCAGTATGGTTGCGCACCACCTCGCCGACAAAAATGATGGCGGGCGCGCCGAGTTGATTTTTTTCGGCCAAATCGGCCAGGGTGGCGGCGGTGCCGACGACGCTGCGCTGGCGGCCGAGCGAGGCCCACTGCACGACGGCGGCGGGCGTGTCCGGCGCCAGCCCGCCAGTGATGAGTTCGCCCAGGATTTGCCGCAGATGGCCCATGCCCATGTAAATTGCGAGCGTGACATTTTTGAGCGCGCCGTAGCTGCGCCAGTCAATCTGCAACTGGTGCTTTTGCGGGTCTTCATGGCCGGTGAGAAAGATCAATGCCGAGCTGGTATTGCGGTGCGTGAGGGGAATGCCGGCGTAGGCGCCGGCCGCGAGCGCGGCGGTCACCCCGGGTACGATCTCGAAAGCGATGCCGTCCTTTGCCAGCGTCCGTGCCTCCTCGCCGCCGCGTCCGAAAACCAGCGGGTCACCGCCCTTCAGCCGGACGATGCGTTTGCCGGCCCGCGCCTTGGTCACGAGAAGCTTTTCAATTTCTTCCTGCGGCAGCGCGTGCAGGTGGGGGCGCTTGCCCACATAGATTTTTTCGCAATCCG
>DASRHD010000434.1:0-21471 GCA_035650695.1 Opitutaceae bacterium | reverse complement strand
TCGAGACCGGCGGCTGTCCGCACACCGCCATCCGCGACGATACGACGATGAATGAGCAGGCCGTGCAGGGGCTGGAGGCGAAATTCCCCCGGCTCCAGCTGGTCCTGGTGGAAAGCGGCGGCGACAACCTTTCCGCGACCTTCTCGCCGGAGCTGGTCGACGCCTTCATCTACGTCATCGACGTGGCCGAGGGCGACAAGATCCCCCGCAAGGGCGGCCCCGCGATCAAGTTCAGCGACCTGATGATCATCAACAAAATCGACCTCGCGCCGCACGTCGGCGCCGACCTGGCCGTGATGGAGCGTGACGCAAAACTCATGCGCGGCGAACGGCCGTTTGTTTTTTGCGATCTCAAGCGTGAGCACAACCTCGATCGCATCGTTGCCTGGGTCGAGCGCGAGGTGATGTTTGCGACGAAACCTAAAAAGTGACGGCGATTCGGCAAAGACGCGATCCCGCCGGGGCGAAGTCGACCGATCATTTGACGGCAAGTCCGGTGCTGGCCGGCCATCTTCATCTTGAGGCGGCGCGGCGCGAGGACGGCCGGACCGTGCTGGCGCGGCAATCATTTCGGGCGCCCTTTCATATCAGCAAGCCGTACTGGGACGGCCGCGTGCTGCAGGTCCAGGTGGTCAATTCGACCGCCGGTATCCTCGCCGGCGACCGTCTTGAGCTCGCGGTGGAGGTGAGGGCCGGCGCGGCCTTGCGCGTGACGACGCCGGCGGCGACGCGCGCGTTTATGATGCGAAGCGGAGCGGCGGAGTGCCGCCAGTCATTTGCCGTCGCCGCCGGGGCCTGGCTGGAATATTCGCCCGAGCCGCTCTGTCCGCATCGCGCTTGTGACTATGCGCAAACGACACGCCTCGCGCTCGCGGCCGACGCGGAAGTTTTTTTTGCCGATGTGCTGGCGCCGGGCCGGGTCGGCCGCGGCGAGGCCTGGGCGTGGCGGCGACTGCTGCTCCAGCTCGATGTTGAGGTTGAGGGAGAACCGGTTTTGCGTGAACGGCTGGACGGCTCGGGCGCGGATCTGGCGCAATTGGCGGCGTTTTATAACTCAAGCAAGGCCTGGTTCGCAACGGTGGTGATCTTTTCTCCACAGCTCACCGCCGATGATGCCGCCTGGCCGGCGCTGCGCGCGCTGCACGGCGGCGACCGTTGGGTGGGTGTCACCCGGCTGCGGCGCGCCGGATGGATAGTGCGCTTGATCGCGCCCGGCGGCCAGGCATTGCGCGACCTGCTCGCGGAAGTGCGTTCCGCCCTCGCGAAGAAGTTGCCCGGCCTGGGAAGCGACCCCCGAAAGCTCTGATAAGTCCGGATTGCATCGGATAAAAATTTCTCTTATTACTTGATCCGATGAAGCTGTTCATCGGCGGACTTCTGGCAGCCGTACTGATGGTCGCTGCACGGGCGGACCAGATGGTGATCCGCGATCCGGCCGAATATAACGCGTACATTAGCGCGCTCAACACCGCAGATCCGGCCCAGAAGGCCGCGGCGATGGAGGCCTTTGTCGCCAAATATCCCGACAGCGTGGAACGGGTCGGCGCGCGCGAGCAGGCGATGGCCGCATATCAACAGACCGGCAACCAGGCGAAGGTCGAGGAAATGGCCGGGGCAATTCTCAAACTTGAACCGGACCATGTCCGCGCCCTTGCGATCGTCACATTTTTGCAGCGCGCCCATGCCAGCGGCGGTGACAAGACTGCGCTGGCCGAGGTGGGCGCAAATGCCGAGCGCGGCCTGAAGGCGCTCGAGACCTGGGCGGCACCGGAAGGCGTCTCCGACGCCGACTTCCCAAAATTGCGCAACCAGATGGCGGAAATTTTCAACGGTGCGGCGGGGTTTGCCGCCCTGCAGAAAAAAGAATACGCCGCCGCCCGCGGCTATTATTTAAAATCGGTTCAGATCGATCCGGCGAACCTCCAGGATGTTTATCAACTCGCCATCGCCGATCTGCAGACCAGCCCGGTCGATGCTACCGGCTTTTGGTATCTGGCCAAGGCCATCGCGTTGGCCGAGGCACAGAAGAACGAGGCCGCCCGCCAATCCATCGCCGTTTACGGCAAGGCGAAATACCGGCAATATCACGGTAGCGAGGACGGCTGGAATGAGCTGTTGGCCGCGACTGCCGGCCAGCCCGCGCCGCCGGACGGTTTTGCCGCCAGCATCACACGTGCGCCGACCCCGGCGGAGATCGCGGTGAAGGCGGTGATCGAAAACGACGCGGACTCGCTCTCATTTTCCGACTGGGAGTATGTGCTTTCCTATCGTGACGCCTCGCCGGCCAACGAGGCGGCAGCAAAAAAGATTTGGGCGGCGATTGAGGCCAAGCAGAAAAACGGCGCAGCCAAACTGGCGATTCCGGCAAAAATCGTCTCGGTGGACGAAGACGTCATCCACGCCGCCATCACCGACGAGAACCAGAAAGCGAACAAAGCCGACCTCGAGATCACCCTGCAGGAGCCGTTCATGTCGCCCGCAGCGCTGGGCGCGCGGATCGTGGCGGTCGGCGTGCTTTCCGGCTACAAGCTTTCGCCCTTCATGTTTATCATGAAAAACGCCGAGCTGCGCGACGCGGATTCCGCTCCCGCCACATCGACACCGTAAGGTTTTTCGCATAATTTTGCGTCGTGAGCGACAATTCGAAAATCGAATGGACGGATGCAACCTGGAATCCGGTGCGCGGCTGCTCGAAGGTCAGCCCCGGGTGCCTGCATTGCTATGCTGAGACATTTGCCGAGCGATTCCGCGGCGTGAAAGGTCATCCGTTCGAGTTCGGTTTCGATCTGCGGCTCGTGCCGGAAAAGCTCGGCGATCCAATTCGCTGGTCGACGCCACGAAAGATTTTCGTCAATTCAATGAGTGATCTTTTCCACGAGGAGGTGCCCGACGAATTCATTGAGAAAATCTGCCGGGTGATGCTCGCAGCGAATTGGCACACCTATCAGATTCTCACCAAGCGCGCAGCGCGTATGAGCCAGCTTCTCCAGACAAAGCTGCGCCTGGCAGCGGAAGCGCCGCACATCTGGTGGGGCGTGAGCGTCGAGAACCGCCGCCATGGCCTGCCGCGCATCGATTTGCTCCGCGCCGCGCAGCCGCAGGTGGCATTTCTTTCCATTGAGCCATTGCTCGAGGATCTCGGGGTGTTTAATCTGGCGAAAATCCATTGGGTGATTGTGGGTGGGGAGAGCGGTCCTGGTGCGCGACCGATCGAGGCGACTTGGGTTCGTTCAATTCACGCGCACTGTCGCGCGGCAAAAGTGCCGTTCTTCTTCAAACAATGGGGCGGCGTGCGAAAATCGAGAACGGGGCGCGAGCTCGATGGTAAAACCTACGATGAGTTTCCAATTTCAAATCAAGAGGAAATGTATGTGCCAGGCCCATCCTATCGCCGAGCACTTCTCGATCGGCATGCCGAGGTATGAACCCGCGCAAATAAATTTTCAAATTCCAAGATCTAGTTCGGGCTCCAATACACTTTTCCTAGATTTATTCCAAAATTCTTTCCCTCGTTGATGCTTACTCGCGAATAGAAGAAGATATAGCGGTGTCTGTTTGGTGTTTTTGATCAGAACTTCGCGCCCTATAAATGCATAGCCGAGTTTATCTAATTGCTGTTTGTAAAGGTCGAGCACCCCTCGAAAGAATTCTCGGGCATCATGGCGCGGCACATTTTTCCACCCTTCGTGCCCAAGAAATTTTGTCAAAGCACACTCTTCATCGGCATCGAGAGTATATTGGTGCATATTCATCTTTATCCCCATTCCGTGCTGGATGTTAATTAAGAGATCACAGCGAGCCTTTTGGTGTAGAGACTCAATCAAATGAAATGGAGCATGCTCGATTCCGGTTGGATCAATGAAGGCGAAAGTGAGTGATCCGGCTGGCACATTGATCTTATCAATAGCCTCACTGCAATCGCCGCACCAGATTTCAGCCATTTTTGAATTTGGAAACGGCGTCAGTCGCCGAATGAGTGCTTCCGCCGCGGGAGCTGATTTCTCAGTGAAAATAAAACGGGTAAATCCATGCTCGATGATTTTGAGTGGCGAACCGGGGTGCTCTTCGCTCGTATCTCTTACGACACAGCGTCCAGGCCCTGAGAACAACTCCAGATAAGTGCGTTGCGGCCATTTAAATTTCATGCCGGAGGCAAACATCTGCGCATAATGGGCGAGAAGCTTATGTTTTGTATCGATCCAACTTCCACTCGGACGTACGGGAAGAGAATCTGAGAGCGAAATCGCCTCGGTCCAAGGGCTGCGATCAGCGGTATCCAGATAATGGATTGTCGGAGGAATGGCGGTCGCGAAGGTTATTGGTTGAAGATGGCAAGAATGCCATACCATCAGAAAACTGCTCAGTCAATAGATCGCGATCCCTCAACTTTTATTAATTTGTTATTTCAGAACAGAAAATACCGCTGCGCCAGAGGCAGGACCTTGGCCGGTTTGCAGGTGAGGTGCTCGCCGTCGGCTTTGACGGTGTAAGTCTCGGGATCGACCTCGATTTTTGGCAGGGCGTCGTTCAGCACCATGTGGCGCTTGCCGATTTTCCGGCAGCGCTTCACCGGTTCGAGGCGGCGGGAGAGACCGAGATTTTTGAGGCGGCCTTTGCGCAGCGCGGCTTCGCTGACAAAGGTGAGGCACGTGCTGCCCAGCGCCTTGCCGGCGGCGCCGAACTGCGGACGGTAAAAGGTCGGCTGCGGCGTCGGAATCGATGCGTTGGGGTCGCCCATATTCGCCCAGGCGATGAAACCACCTTTTAAAATCATCTCAGGTTTCACGCCGAAGAGGGCAGGCTTGAAGATGACAAGATCGGCGAGCTTGCCGACCTCCAGCGAGCCGACGACATGGCTGATGCCATGCGTGATCGCGGGGTTGATGGTGTATTTCGCGAGATAGCGGAGCGCGCGGAAATTGTCGGCGTCCGGATGTGACTTGGCGGCGAGCCTGCCGAACTGGGTTTTCATTTTGTGCGCCGTTTGCCAGGTGCGGCAGATGACTTCGCCGATGCGGCCCATGGCCTGCGAGTCGGACGACATCATGGAAATGGCTCCGAGATCGTGGAGCCGGTCCTCGGCGGCGATGGTTTCAGGCCGGATGCGCGATTCGGCGAAGGCCACATCCTCGGGAATTTTCGAATCGAGATGATGGCAGACCATGAGCATGTCGAGATGCTCGTCGAGGGTGTTGACGGTGAACGGGCGCGTCGGGTTGGTCGAGGACGGCAGGACGTTGGGTTCGCCGCAGACGCGGATGATGTCGGGGGCATGTCCGCCGCCGGCACCTTCGGAGTGGTAGGTGTGGATGGCGCGCCCCTCGAAGGCGCGGATGGAATCATCGACGAAGCCGGATTCGTTGAGCGTGTCGGTATGGATGGCGACCTGGACGTCGAATTCGTCCGCGACGCCGAGGCAGGTGTCGATGGCGGCCGGCGTCGTGCCCCAGTCCTCGTGGAGTTTCAGGCCGATGGCGCCGGCGAGGATCTGCTCGCGGAGCGGCTGCGGTGTGGAGCAATTGCCCTTGCCGAGGAAACCGAGATTCATCGGATAGGCCTCGGCGGCCTCGAGCATGCGGTGAAGATTCCATTCTCCCGGGGTGCAGGTGGTGGCGAGGGTGCCATGCGCCGGGCCGGTGCCGCCGCCGATCATCGTGGTGATGCCGGAGCTGATGGCCTCATCGATCTGTTGCGGGCAGATGAAATGGATGTGCGAATCGATGCCACCGGCGGTGACAATGCAGCCTTCGCCGGCGATGGCCTCGGTTCTGGCGCCGACGATCATGGGATTTTTTTTCTTTGTGACCGGGTCGGGATAAATCGAGCCGAGTCCGCTCTGGATGCCGGGATTGCCGGCGTGGCCGATGCCGACGATGCGGCCGTGTTTTATGCCGATGTCAGCCTTGATGACGCCGAGGATGGGATCGAGAATGAGGGCGTTGGTGATGACGAGATCGAGCGATTCGGCGTCGGACGCGGTGGGCGATTGGCCCATGCCGTCGCGGATGACCTTGCCGCCACCGAACTTGATTTCGTTGCCGTAACCGCCGCCTTCGGCGATGAGGTCGCGCTCGACCTGGACGAACAGCTCGGTGTCGGCGAGGCGGACCTGGTCGCCCGCTGTGGGGCCGAACATCTCGACGTACTGGCGGCGGGAAAGCGAGAGGCTCATTTTGGATTTCGGATTTTAGATTTTGGATTGGCGGCGCGGCGGCGCTTCGGCGCCGCGTCAGGGATGACGCGCCGGGCCTTTTCCAGCTGGCCGTTGATCTTGCCATTCAGGCCGTAGACTTCGCGCGTGCCGGCGAGCGCGACCAGTTCGACGCGCTTGGTGTCGCCGGCCTCGAATCGCACGGCGGTGCCGGCAGGAATATTGAGACGAAAGCCGCGCGCGGCCGCGCGGTCGAATTTCAACGCCTCGTTGGTTTCGAAAAAATGATAATGCGAGCCGACCTGAATCGGGCGGTCGCCGGTATTGGTGATCTCGAGCATCCGGGTGGGCAGGCCGGAGTTGGCGGCGAGCGGCGGAGCATCGGGCGGGATGATAATTTCGCCGGGAATCATGGAAAAAGAAGCGAGAAGCGAGAATCGGGTAGTGAGTAGAATCAGCGGATTGGGTTGTGGACGGTGACGAGCTTGGTGCCGTCGGGGAAGGTGGCTTCGACCTGCACCTCATGGATCATTTCCGCGACACTTTCCATGACATCGGCGCGTTTGAGCAGGGTGGTGCCGAGGCTCATCAGCTCGGCGACGGACCGGCCATCGCGGGCACCCTCCATAATTTCATAGGTGATGAGGGCGATGGCTTCGGGATAGTTGAGCTTAAGACCGCGCGCCTGACGCCGGCGAGCGAGGTCGGCGGCGACCACGACGAGGAGTTTTTCACGTTCGCGGGGTGTGAGATGCATTTGCGAAGTTGAGAGTTGAAAGGTGAAAGTTGAGAGATAAATACCGCGACCGGATTATACCTGCAGGTGTTTTTTCACGACCTCGTCGGTCAGGCTGGCAATGGGTCCGGAGACGACGACCGTCCCGCGGTCCATGGCGTAAAACCGATCGGCGACGTCGCGGCAGAAATCCACGTATTGCTCGACGAGCAGGATGGCGAGCACGCGTTCGCGCTTGAGTTCCTTCACAGCGTGCTGGATTTCAGCCGATTCACGCCGCGCCTGCGCGGTCGCCGCCTCCTCGGAAACGTTGCTCGTCTTGAGTTTTTTCAACGTATCGCCGATCTGTTCGATGATCGACGGCTGGATGCCTTCGGTGGGCTCGTCGAGGATGAGCAATTTTGGCTTGGGGAGGAGCGCCCGGGCGATGGCGAGCTGCTGCTGCTGGCCGCCGGAGAGCACGCCGCCTTTGCGGGCGAGCATTTCCTTCAGCACGGGGAAAAGTGAAAAGACTTTTTCGAGTCCTTCCCGATCGGAAGCGCGGCCCCGCTGGTGGACGACGAGGCCAACGCGCAGATTTTCCTCAATCGTGAGGTGCGGAAAAATATCGCGACCCTGCGGCACGTAGCCGAGACCGGAACGCGCGCGCGCGTCGGGCGGAAGCTGGTCGATACGCTGGCCGTCGAACGTGATCGCGCCGGCCCGGATCGAAAGCATGCCGGTGATCGATTTCAAGGTGGTGGTCTTGCCCACGCCATTGCGACCCATGAGCGCGACGACTTCGCCGGAGTTCACCTCCAGGTTGACGCCGCGGAGAATGCGCGAGCCGCCGATGTCGGTCTCGACCGAGGAAAGTTGGAGCAGAGAAGTCATACGAATCGGCCACAAAAGGCGCGGAAATCACAAAAAATTCCCCGATGGCGAACTGGCACCGATGCGCCGCCTTTTCTGCAATTCCTGCGTGGCGGATGGATTTGATTTTCTCTGCGCATCTGAGGCCTTCTGCGGCTATCTCGTGCCGTGTTTGCCGCGGCCGAGGTAGACCTCGCGGACTTTCGGGTTGGACTGCACTTCGTCGAACTTGCCCTCGCAAAGGACGCTGCCCTGGTGCAGGACGGTGACATTGTTGTCCCGGGCGATCTGCCGGACAAACGCCATGTCATGCTCGATGACGATAATGCTGTGTTTGCCGGCGAGGCTGATGAGGAGTTCGCCGGTGCGGTGCGTCTCTTCGTCGGTCATGCCGGCGGCGGGTTCGTCGACCAGGAGAACCTTTGGGTCCTGCGCAAGCAACATGCCGATCTCGAGCCATTGCTTCTCGCCGTGCGCGAGCAGGCCGGCCTTCCAGTCGCGCTTGGCGTCGAGGCGGATGAGTTTGAGCAGTTCGTCGAGGCGGTCGTGATCGGTCGAAGACAGGCGCTGGAAAAGCGAGGCAAAGACGCCTCGCGGGCCCTTGAGCGAAAGCACGAGGTTATTCCAGACCGTATGCTCGGTATAGACGCTGGGTGTCTGGAACTTCCGGCCGATCCCAAGGCGGTTGATTTCGCATTCGTTGAGCGTGGTGAGATCATGGTTGCCGAATTCGATCTTGCCCACGTCGGGCTGGGCGCGGCCGGTGATGAGGTCAAAAAACGTGGATTTGCCGGCGCCGTTGGGCCCGATGACGGTGCGCAATTCCCCTTCGAAAAGATAAAAGGTCAGGTTCGTGATGGCCTTGAAGCCATCGTAGGTCTTGGAGACATCCTCGACGGTGAGCAGGGGATGCGGCACGGCGGTTTACGATTTTTGATTTTCGATCTCCGCAACCACCGGGACGGCGTCGGACGATTTGCGGCGGCTGTGCCACAGCGCCGTGATTTTTGCGGGCAGGCTGACGATGCCGCCCGGCAGGAACAGCACGACGATGAGGAAAATCCCGCCCAGGATCATTGGCCAGTAGTCCGGATAGGCGGAGTTGGCCCAGCTTTGGAGCCAGTTGATGCCGATGGCGCCGATGATCGGGCCAATGAGGGTTCCGCGTCCGCCGAGCGCGACCCAGACCACCGCCTCGATAGACTTCGCGGGGCTCATCTGGTCCGGGTTGATGATACCCGCCTGCGGCACGAACAGCGCGCCACCGACCGCCGCGATCATCGCGGCAACGACGAAGACAAACAGCTTGTAATGGGCGGTGGCATAGCCGCTGAAGAGCACACGGTTTTCCCCGTCGCGGATGGCCTGCCGCACCAGGCCGAACTTGGTGCCGTTCAGCCAATGGCAGAACAGGCAGATCAACAGCGTCGTCAGGCCGCTGACGATAAACAAGCCGCGCATGGTGGCAGGGCCGGTGTCCTTGTCCACGAGTGAATGACCGAGGATGAACTTGAAATCGGTGAAACCGTTATTGCCGCCCATGGTCAGGGCATTGCGAAAAAACAAAATCATGGCCGCGTAGGTCAGCGCCTGCGTGAGGATGGAAAAATAGACACCCTTGATGCGCGAGCGGAACGCGAGAAATCCAAACACGAGCGCCAGCAGGCCGGGCAGGACAAACACCATCATCACGGCGAATCCGAACGAATGGAAGGGCCGCCAGAAGGGCGGGAGAAACGTGTGCCCGAGAAAAACCATGAAATCCGGCAGCCCGGCCGGGTTCTGGCCCGACTTGGCGTAGCTGCCCAGCATGCCAATCTGCAGCATGAGGTACATGCCGAGCATGTATCCGCCCAAGCTGAAGAACAGCGCCTGGCCGAGGCTGAGCAGTCCGGTGTAACCCCAAAGCAGATCCACGGAAATGGCCAGCAGGACGTAGCAGAGATATTTGCCCCACAGCGTAAGGGTGAAATCGCTGAGCATGCCGTGGGCATTGAGCGTGGGGAAAATCACCGTCAGGAGCGCCAGCAAGGCGCCGACCACCATGAATTCCCTGTGGCGGGAACGAAAAGAGGAGCGGCCGGGAAGTGAGCTCATGCGGTTTTAGGTGAAATGAAGCTCAGTCGAGGCTGCGGCTCTTGGTCGAGAAGAGGCCGGTGGGACGCCATTGGAGGAAAAGAATGATCGCGACGAGCACGAGAATTTTTCCCATCACAGGATTGAGCAGAATCTGTTGCAGCGACTGATCGGACAGGCCGATCCCGAGGGCGCTCACGACAGTGCCGAAAATGCTGCCGACGCCGCCCACGACGACGGTCATGAAACTGTCCACAATGTATTCCTGTCCCATCCGCGGGCCCACTGTGCCGAGCTGGGTCACAAACACCCCCGCCAATCCGGCCAGGCCGCTGCCGAGGCCGAAGGTAAGCATGTTCACCCGCTCGGTGCGCACGCCCATGCACGACGCCATGGCCCGGTTTTGCATCACGCAGCGGATAAGCAGGCCGAGCGGGGTTTTGGTCAGTACCAGCCAAACGCCGAGTACGATCACGACGGCAAAGCCGATGACAAAAACGCGGTTCCAATCGAAAGTGATGTCAAAGACCGTCCAGTTGCTGCTCAGATAAACCGGGCTATTCACATTCACGTTGTTCGAGCCAAACGTAAGCTTGAACAATTGCTGCAAGATCAGCGAAACGCCCCACGTCGCGAGCAGGCTCTCCAGCGGGCGGCGGTACAAGAACCGGATGACACTGCGCTCAAGGGCAATTCCCACCAGGGCGGCGCTGAGGAAACCGATCGGAATCGCGGCGATGAAATAAAACTGGTAAGCCCCTCCCGTCAGATGCAGTCCGGGCAGGTGGATGCCAATTCTGACAAAGGGGAGGGTGAAGTTCATGCCTTCGCCAAAGACATTTTGGGTAATGTAGGTGGCATAGGCGCCCACCGTAATCATCTCGCCGTGGGCCATGTTGATGACGCCCATCAGGCCAAACGTGATCGCCAGGCCCAGCGCGACCACGAGCAAAATGCTGCCGGCGCTGAGTCCGCGAAAGAGCGTGCTGAAAAAATTGACGAAAGACCGGTGCTGCTCAATCGCCGCCAGAGCCAGGGCCGCCGCCTTCACGACCGACGTTTTTCCTGCGGACGCCGCCTTGGTCTGGGCGGTTTTGATCAGGTCGTAACTCGCGGAGTTGTGCAGTACGCGCAGCTCGGACAGCGCCTTCAGCTTCATGCTGTCGCTGGGATCGGCCAACTGAATCAATGCGACCGCCTCGCGCAATGCGAGCTTGGCCTTCGAATCGGTCTCAACCTGGAGGCGCGCCTGTAGTGCGGGCAGTTTGTCGGACCTTTGCGCGGAACCCATGGTCTGGATGGCACGCAGGCGTTTGCTCAGAATGGGAGAACCCAAATCGAGAAGATCGACGACCGTTTTCATCGCCAGACGAAGACGGGCGTCGTGCTCGACCGCGGCGAGCTGGGTGTCGATTAGGCGGAGCGGCTGGCCGGCGGTGTTTTTCAGCGGTTCGCCATTGTCCACGCGAATCGCCGTCTGGGCTCCATTCGCATCCTTGTCGCCGGTGAGCTCGACGGGAATCTTGGCCCCGCCAGGTGCGGTGTAAACAAACAGACCATCCTGACGCCAGGCGGTGAACAACTCCCGGATTGCCTCATCACCCTGGCCGGCGAGCGAACTGATGATCGCGCGCTTTTGCGCGCCATCCGTGGTCAGGATCGCCCTGACGATGGTCTGACGCGGCGTTTCGGCCAGCCCGGGACTGCCAGCGTGAAGCCCGAGCAAGGGCAGCAGGACCGCGAGCAGGCAGGGAAGGAGGAACTTGGGTAAACGCGGCGGGATAATCACGGCAAAATGAAGGATAAACGCGGATAGATTAGCAGGGCGGATGCCGGATTTGTTTCACGCGAGGCCGGGGTGTCTTTTGAAAAACAAAAGGGCGGATTCCGTGCGGAACCCGCCCCTTGAAGCAATCGAACCTGAAACTTCAGGCGCTCGCGCGCACGGGTTTATTCCTTGGCTTTAAAAGTACCCAATAGGTGGGGCTGACCGTAGACGTCGGGGAAACTCTGGAGAATCTTGAACTGGCCGTCGGCCTTGGACTCGCCGATGTAAACGGTCTTGGTCAGGTGCATGTTCGGCTGGGTCGTGACCTTGCCGCCGGGGCCATCGAAGGAGACGCCCGACTTCCACGCCGCGCGGACCTTGTCCACATCGAAGCTGCCGGCCTTCTCGACGCAGGCTTTCCACAAGTAAACGCCGTCATAGCTCAGCACCATGGGGGAATCCACGACGCGACCTTCTTTGACGACGCCATCCGCCGTGGTGGTCTTGAGCCAGGCTTGGAAGTCCGCCAGGAATTTCTTGTTGGCGGGAGTGTCGATGGACTGGAAATAGGTCCAGCAGCCGACCTGGCCGACCAGATCCTTCGCCGGCAGGCTGCGGAATTCATCCTCGGCGATCGAAAAGGAGACAACGGGACAGGTGTCGGCGGTGAGGCCGGCCGCGGCGTATTCCTTGAAGAATGGCGGATTGGTGTCGCCATTGAGCGTGCTGATCACGCAGGCATCGCCGCTGGCGGAGAAGTCTTTGATTTCAGCCACGATCTGCTGGTAGTCCTTGTGGCCAAAGGGCGTGTATTTACCGGCGGAAATGATCTTGCCCGAACTGTCCTTCTTGAAGCCGCCACCGATGTTTTCCAGCGGCACGCCTTTGCTCCGGAGATATTCGAGGAGCACGAGATTGGTGGTCTGCGGATAAACGTAATCGGTGCCCAGCAGGTAGAATTTCTTTTTGCCCTGCGCGAGGAAGTAGTCCACCGCGGGAATGGCCTGCTGGTTGACCGCCTCGGCCGTATAGCACACGTTCTGGCTCTCTTCCTCGCCCTCATATTGCACGGGATAGAAAAGCAGGCCGTTGTCCTTTTCGAAAACAGGCAGGCAGGACTTGCGGCTCACCGAAGTCCAGCAGCCGAAGACCACGGCAACTTTGTCAACTTCCAGCAGCTGTTTGGATTTTTCGGCAAAGGTGGGCCAGTCCGAACCGGGATCCACGATTACCGGCACGATTTTTTTGCCGAGCACGCCGCCCTGGGCGTTGATCTGGTCGAAAGTGAAGAGAAGGATGTCGCGCAGCGAAGTTTCGCTGATGGCCATCGTTCCGGAAAGGTCATGGAGCACGCCGACTTTGACGATGGCGTCATCGGCACGGAGGGAGGGAGCAAACGCGGTGGCGGCAAAGACGCCCGCGGTGAAGAGATAACGGAGTGTTTTAAGCATTTTGGTGTATGGTTTGCGGAGAGGGGAAAAAAACGGGCGGGGCACTCTTTTTGCGCCCCGCCCGGTGGAAGTTAAAAACCGCAATCCAGACGACTGCGGCTGTTACCCCGAACGGGGCGGAACCGCGTCAGAATTTGAACAGGACCTCGCCGCCAAAGAAATTGGCGTGTTTCAGGGAAAACTTGTGGTAATCCGTGTAAGAATACTGCGCGCGAACCGAGAGATTGGAGGTGAAATTGTACGTCGGGCTGACGCTGAATTTGACATAACTCGGGCCCTTCGAGACATCCTCACCGCTGATCCCGAACCAGCTGTAGAACTGGTCGCTGAACATATACTGATAATAGACCAGCCAATTGGAGCCCTTGTTCTCGCTTGTGGGCGTGACCGAGGGGAGATTGCCACCGTCCTTGTAGATTTCCTCGGCCGCGATGGAGGACGTCTTGTCGATTTGGTAGCTGGCCCAGATATCGTAAACCCAGACGTCGTGCGGCTCGAAGTTGCCCTTCGAATCATAACCGACACCCATCCAAACGGTGAGGTTGTCGATGCCGGTGTACTGCAGGTAGCCTTCCGCGCCGCCGTTATGCTTCAGCTCGCCGTCGCCTTCGGTCGCGTTGTAGCCCGGCTTCGGGTAAAGCGAATCGACCAGAGCGGCGCCGAAAACGGTGGTCTTGTCGACCGTGTAATCGAATTTGACCCCTTCATGATAGCCGGGAATCGGGGCGAGGAACTGCTGGTTGGCCAGCGAAATCATATTGTCCGAGATCTGGTAAAATGACTCGTACCCCAGGTAGCTGAGAAACTTGCCAGCCGTGGCGGTCAGGCCGGTGCCGGTGTCGTAGGTGACATAGGCATCGAGCAGGGTCGCTTCGCTGCCGCTGGGGCTGACGCCTCCTTCCCCGGAGGGCCGATAGTAGAGGCTGAGCACGCCGGTGACATTTTTTGTCGGCGTGACCGTGGCTTGAAGCAGACCCGCGTCGACGTTCAGAGAATCGGAAGAAGTGCCGGGGGAGGGCTTGGTGTACTGGTAAGAGCCTACCGTCCATCCGGTGAACGTGAGGTTATCATTGACCTTGATTTGGGCGGAAGCCGACAAGGCCGCAGTGAGGGCGGCCACACCGGCGAGTTTCGTGCGTATATTCATGGCTTGTCGCTAGATAAGGTTTGTTTAAATGCTTGGCGGGAAGACCCAAGCCCTGTGCCTTTAGCAGCAACCTTGCCAATTGCGTGACGAATTGGGCTTTTCTACCCAGCGAACAGTTAATCCACCGCTTTTCGCCGCCAATTGGTGCACAAAAAACCCGGGGCGTCGGGCCCCGGGTGGAGTGAAAACGGTCGTTTGAACCGGCATTAATTTTTTGGCGCCGGCGTCTCCGTAAATTGTTCGGTGACGATATTGGTTTGGCCGTCGGGCCGGGTGATATCGATGGTCTTGGTACCGGTACCGTCGGGATTGACCTGGGTGGTGGCGTCGCGAGTGAAGGTTTTGCCGTTCGGGCCCGTAATTGTCTCGTCGCGGGTCGTCACGCCATCGTTGTGAACGACGTCTGTCTGGAGATTGCTGACCTTGCCGTTCGGGCTGGTAATGGTGCCGGTGGTTTCGCGGCCGTCCGCGGTCTTCACGGTGGTGGCGGTGTAGTCGCTGACCTTTCCGTTGGCGTGGGTGAATTGTCCATTGGTCGTGACGGAACCGTCGGCGTTCTTGGTCATGGTGCCGTCGCGTGAGGTGGTTTTGCCATCCGGCCGGGTAGTTGAGCCGGTGAATGTGCCGGTGCCGGTGGATTTGTCGTAGTTGCGGGTGTAACTATGGGTGCCGACACCGCCATTCTGATTGGTCCAGGTGCCCTGGCGCTGGAGCAGGCCGTGGCCGCGGGTGGTGGTTTCCGAGAACGTGCCCGAGCCGCCGCGGCTTGACTGCCACGTACCGGCGCGGGTGTGCACGCGCTCGCCACTTTGGGCAAAAACCGGATGGTCCGCCATCAGTCCGAGAGCGACCAGGCCGGAGAAGAGAGGAAGGAATTTGGTTTTCATGGAATGATAAGAATGTTGTTGGTTACGAGCCTGGTGACGCCGGTGGAAACGGGCCGTTGCCGCAAAAAGTGGAAAAAAATGCTCCGGATCTGTAACCGGAGCGCACGGGCGGCGTAAGGGCGGCGCGGAGGCGAGAGATTGGCGGGGCGATGGCCGGCCGCGCTGGCCGCGGCGAAGCGGGCGGCCGGTTCTATTTTCCTCCCGGAGGCGGGGCCAGTTTCGCCCGCGCGGCTTCGGCCCAGTCAGCCACAAGCTTTTTCTCCGCCGCGGAGAGGATGGCATCGCGATGGATCCAGGTATAGGAAGACAGTGGCATGGAACCGCCGTTAATGGTGCGGGCCACGCCGCGCAGTTTCCGCGCGGCATTCTTGGCGTCATAGGCGCCGAACTCGGAAAAATTCAAATGGCGTTTCCCGTCGTGGATGTGAGAGGCGAGCCACCACCCCACGGGCTGGACCTGGGCATACCACGGATAACGGGTGTTGTTGGAATGGCAGTCGTAGCAGGCGGTGGCGAGCACGTGCTGGACGTCGGCGGGCACTTCAAGCTTCGCCGTAACGTCATTCGGGCCGGCGGCGGGTGACAGATTCCGCGCGGGGCGGACGAACTGGATGGCAACAAAAGCGACGAGAAGCCCGGCGAAGATTTTTTTGATCATATGGCGGAGCAGGGATTTGCTGGCCGCCTTCGGCGCCGCGGGCAAGCGCAGAGTGGCGCGGCCACCGCCGTCGCGGATCGCCCCGTTTTTGCTTACGGGTACAATGGCTCTTGCTTCCACTTCCCGCCGGAGCGAACGAAACGGATGCGCTCGTGCAGGCGATAGGGTCGCTCCTGCCACAACTCGATCATTTCCGGCACGACATAAAAACCGCTCCAGTGTGGCGGCCGCGGTACTTTTCCTCCCGGAAAACGCAGCAACGTCGCCGCCACTGCCCGCTCCAGTTCAGCGTAGCCCCCGAGCGGCCGGGATTGCCGCGAGGCCCAGGCGCCGATCCGGCTGAGATACGGACGCGAGGAAAAATAAGCATCGGCGTCCTTGGCGCTGACGGGCTTGACCGGACCGCGCACCCGCACCTGCCGGCCGGGCGGATTCCAATAAAAACAAAGCTCGGCCTCGGGGTGAGCGCGCAGCGCCGCCGCCTTCGGGCTTTCCAGATTGGTATAAAAAACAAAGGCGTGCTCATCGGCGTGCTTGAGCAATACCATCCGGACCTCGGGATGGCCCTCGGCGCTGACCGTCGCCAGCGCCATGGCCGACGGCTCGCGCAGTCCGGCGCGCCGTGCATCGTCAAGCCAGGTGTGGAACGTGACGAGAGGATCGTCGTCCATCTTTCCATGATGGCGCCGGAAGGCGGTGCTGGCTGCACCAACCTTGGCGAAAACTGCGCAGATTCTGGCGGTGCGAAAACGCCCCGCCGCTTACGCCACCGCCTCGCGCACCAGCGCGGCGATGGCGGGAGGCAGGTCAAGGGCGCGGGCCAGCTCCTGGCCGCGCGGGCTCATTTTGCGCCAGGTTTTCTTCAGGATATCGACAAACTTCTCCCGCGGATACCCGGCGTGCTGGGCGGCAAAGGCGCTGATCTCATTTTCCAAAAAAACCAGACAGGCCGCATCCTCCAGGGTTTGGGTGCCGGCGTTGGTCTTCAGACCGCTTTTTGCCACCCAGGCGGCGGCGGTGGCGGCCTCCGCCGCAGGCACGCCCGCCTGGAGCAAAAGTTCCCGGGCCCGCTCCGCTTGCTTGGTGTAAAGCAGCTTCCGCCACGCATGGTAGCCGGTCCGGTCCAGCGGAAATGAATCGCGCGGCACGCTCCAGCGCTCGAGATGCTGGCAGCGCGCCGCCAGTCGCAGCAAGGGCTCTGCCTCCGGCGCCAGCCGCGCCACCCAGGATTCCATCCGGTCCGCATAAACCAGCTCGGCCGGCCGGCCGTCCTCGGCGCGGCGGGGATCGGCCGCGTGTACGGCATCGATCAATTCGCGAGCGCGAGCAAAGACGTCCATGCCGTTAGCCAAAGACGAAAGCGCTGAAAATGAAATGCAAAAACAAACCGGGCTGCCGTGGGGCGACGAAGGGGCCTTGAATCCTCGCGAATT
Source organism: Opitutaceae bacterium (assembly GCA_035650695.1). Lineage (GTDB taxonomy): Bacteria > Verrucomicrobiota > Verrucomicrobiia > Opitutales > Opitutaceae > DASRHD01. Next base: position 4,312 of record DASRHD010000434.1, on the reverse strand, counting down.
CCACGGCCTGCTCTTCGCATGTCACCGCGATTCCTCCGTCTCTTTCCGGCCGCGCTCATTGCGGTTGTCCTTCTGCTTTCCGGCTGCGTGGGCAGCTTTGGGCCACCTCCAGTTCATGTCGCCTGCGTGGGCGACAGCATCACATTTGGGTCCGGCCTGCCGGACCGCGCGCACATGGCCTATCCCGCCGTCCTCGGCGGTCTGCTCGGTCCGCACTATCAGGTGGTGAATTTTGGTGTGTCCGGCGCCACGCTCCTTAAAAACGGCAACAAGCCCTACTGGAAGCAACCGGCGCTGCGGCAGGCCGCGGATTTCCAGCCGCAGATTGTCGTGATCAAGCTCGGCACCAATGACAGCAAGCCGGCCAACTGGGCGCACCGCGACGAGTTCGCGGCCGACGCTGCCGCGCTTGACGATTATTTCGCGCAGCTGCCCTCGAAGCCTTCGATCTGGTTCTGCCTGCCGCTGCCGGCCTTCAGCGAAGCCTACACCATCCAGGAAAAAAATTTGGTCGAAATCCGCGCCATCCTGCGCAGGGTCGCGGCGGAAAAAGGCGCGCACATCATCGATCCCACACCGGCCTTTGCCGGGCATCCCGAACTTTTCCGTGACGGCATCCATCCGACCCAGGCCGGAGCGGAACTCCTGGCGAAAATCGTGGCCGCCGCGCTGAGGCCGGACGCGCCCCAAACCGGCGGGACTCAGTAAATTTTTTCCTCGAGCAGGGCGAAGAGCTCGGCCTCGTGGATGCGCTTTTGCTGCATCGTATCGCGGTCGCGGAGGGTGAACGTGCCGTCTTTTTCCACCGTCTCGAAATCGATCGTCACGCACCAGGGGGTGCCGATCTCGTCCTGCCGGCGGTAGCGCCGGCCGATCGCGCCGGATTCGTCGTAGAACACGGCATACTTGCGCTTCAATTTTGCATAGAGCTCTTCCGCGCGCTTGGTCAGCGCCTCCTTGTTCTTGACCAGCGGCAGCACCGCGACCTTGACCGGCGCGAGACGCGGGCTGAAGCGCAGCACCGTGCGCTTTTCCATCTTGCCCTTTTCGTCCGGCGCTTCGTCCTCCACGTAACCGGCGCAGAGCACGGCGAGGAGAATGCGGTCGACGCCCACCGCCGGCTCGATCACGTGCGGCACGAACTTCTTTTTCGTCGCCTCGTCGAAGATTTCCATCGGCTTGTCGCTGGCCTTGGCGTGCTGCGAAAGGTCGTAGTTGCCGCGCGCGGCGATGCCCCACAATTCCTGCACGCCGAAGGGATACTTGAACATGATGTCGACCGTGCCCTTGGAATAAAACGCCAGTTTCTCCTTCGGATGCGCGTAAAGTGACAGGTGCGACTCGGGCAGGCCGATGCTGAGCAGCCACTGGCGGCACCATTCGATCCACTCCTTGTGGCACTTGTCCCAGTCGGCATCCTCGTGGATGAAATATTCCATCTCCATCTGCTCAAATTCGCGCGAGCGGAAGATGAAGTTGCGCGGCGTGATCTCGTTGCGGAACGACTTGCCGATTTGGGCGATGCCGAATGGCAGCTTGACCCGGCCGGTGTCGACCACGCTCTTAAAATCGACGAACATGCCCTGCGCCGTCTCGGGCCGGAGATAGGACTTGGCCGAATCGTCGCGCAGCGCGCCGACATAGGTCTCGAACATCATGTTGAACGCGCGCGGTGGCGTCAGGCTGCCGGGCTCGCCCGTGGCGGGCGAGGGGATGAGGGGGATTTCCTCCGGCTTCGCCTCGGTCATGTCGCGGGGCTGAACCGGCTCGAGTTTTCCTTGAATGGCCTTCTTACGCTTGAAAGCTTCTGCCGCGGCCTGGAGTTCCTCGGCCGTGCGCTCGCTTTCCAGCACGGAGACGTAGCCGACGATTTTTTCTTCCACCAGCACCGGAGCGAAGAACAACTGATCCGCGCGATACCGCTGCTTGCTCACTTTGCAGTCAACGAGCGGGTCGGTGAAGCCGGCGACGTGGCCGGAGGCTTCCCAGACCTTTGAGTGCATGATGATGGAGGACTCAAGGCCAACGATATCGTCGCGGCGGCGGACCATGTCGTTCCACCAGCAGTCGCGGATGTTTTTCTTCAGCTCGACGCCGAGCGGGCCGTAGTCGAAAAAGCCGTTGAGGCCGCCGTAAATTTCGGAGGAGGGGAAGATGAAGCCGCGGCGTTTGGCGAGCGCGACGATGCGCTCCATCAGGTCATTCGAGGGGTCGGCGGTGGACATGGAAGGCGAGAGTTAGCGCGACGCAGGCCGCCGGGTCAACGCCGGGCTTGCGGCGAAAACGGCCGGCCGGCAGGCTGGGCGCGGCATGAAATCCCGCTTCCTGCTTGCTCTATTTTTCGGCGTGGCCCTAAAGCTCGCCGCCCAGGATGTCACTGTCACCTGCCTGTCCTGGGTCGATCCGCACGATGCAACCGACACCTTGCCCCAAGCAAGCATCCCGGCGCCCGATTATCCCGAACGCCTGCGAGGATTAACGGAGATTGGATATTTCGTGGTTGAGATGACGGTCACGGCCGACAATCAATTCCACTGGACGCCCAGTCTCTGGGTAGGAACAGATCCGTATTTTGAGGAAGCCGTTAAAAACGGAATGCGTGATTGGAAATTCACGTCGGCACAACGGGGCGGTGAACCTCTTGTCGACGCCGTCCGCTTTGCCGTAATCTTTAATCCTCGAAGCGCGGCGAAAAAAACAGCCCAGGCCACGCCCCGGCTGCTCGACGTGACCCTGCCGGAATTGTCAAAGGCGCAGGCAAAAAAATATGGGCGCCAAGCCAAGCTGTATGTGACCGCCAGTGTCGATGCCGACGGGCGGGTGACGAAGGCGGCGGTGGATGCCGGCTCGCCGGACGACTTGGGACAGCTGGCCGAGGATGCGGTGTTGAAATGGACTTTCGCACCGGCGAAAGAGAAGGGCTTGCCGGTCGCCCGGGATGTACATGTGCCGGTGGTATTCCGCCCGCCGGTAGCGACGAAGAGAAATGTCACGCCTGTCGCGGAAGAGGTTGTTCCGCCGCGGCCCATTATGGAGGCGCAGCCGGTTTATCCGGAGGCACTAAGGAGGATGGGTTGGAAAGGCGAGGTGAAACTCCAATTTGACATTACTACAGAGGGGCAAGTGCGCAATCCCGTGGTGATCTCTTCAACTAACCCGGAGCTGAACCAATCCGCGCTGGACGCGATTCTGCAGTGGCGTTTTGAACCGGCAAAACGCAACGGCGTCCCCGTCAATGTGCACCTGACGATGCCGATCGTTTTTAACTTGTATGACAATGGTTCTGAGGTCGGCAGGGAGCCTTACCGGGTGGAAGACGACACCGACCAAAACAAACTTCCGACCGACTTTCGCTACGATTTGCCGCCCAAGCCGGCTAGCACGGCATTCGCGATATATCCATTCGAGCCTCTGCGCGACGGGGTTGAAGGCTCTGCCGAGGTGAAATTTCTTGTCGGTCCCGACGGATCGGTGGTGCACGCCGAAGTAACTCAGGCAACGCGGCCCGAATTTGGCCTGGCTTTACTCGCCATGCTGGACGAATGGAAATTTTTGCCGGCGATGAAAGCCGGCAAACCCACTTGGGCAGTCATGACCACGAAACGAAGTTTTTGGCGCCGGAATTTTTGGCATGACGAACTCACGGATGTGCCGGTAAGTGAACCGGCCGCCGGTTTATTGCGAGAGCTGAAAAAGGAGAACCCCGATCTTTGTCCGATCAAGGAGCTCGACGCAAAACCGCAGGTGCTTTCGCGCCATCCGCCGGTGTTCCCCTCGGCGCTGGTGGGCAAGGTGGACAAGGGCGAAGCGGTGGTGGAATTTCTCGTCGATCACGATGGCAACGTGCAGCTGCCACGCATCGTTTCCGCCACCGATCCAGCCTTCGGCTATGCCGCCGTTCAAGGTGTGGCGGCGTGGAAATTCTCACCGCCTACCAGCCACGGCAAACCCGTAGTGATCCGGGTACAAATCCCGGTGAAATTTTCCGCGCCCGCGCCCAAGCCGCCTGCGCCGGTGCCGCCGGCCCAAAATTGACTTCGGACAGGCAAATTCCGGGATTGCGCGCCGGCTCGCTTCGCGCACGAGTGGTGGGATGAAGTTCTCGTTTACGCCCAAGGAATACGCGCGCCTGCTCGAGCTGGCCTATCTTGGCCGCTGGGTCACGGTTGCGCGCAAGGGCGACGACTCGTCCGCCGCCCGGCGCTACGACGAAATTTTCCAAAAAATCCTCGCCTTGGCCACGCCACTGGGGTGCGCCGACTTGGTCGAAGAAAACGACGACGGCACCCTCAGCCCCTCGGTCAAGCTGGAG
>DASRHD010000433.1:0-4946 GCA_035650695.1 Opitutaceae bacterium | reverse complement strand
TCGGCGCGATGCCCTACATCCCGGAGATGATCGAGCGGATGGAACGTGCGCTCGACGATGCCGACCTGCTGGTGTCGTCCTATCTGTTTCCGATGAACAAGAGTGTGGCCGACCGCAAGGGCGTGCCGTTCGCCACCTTCGCCTTTGCCCACCAGGTGGTGCCGTCCCCCGATTATCCGCCGGAGAATTTCCATCCGCCGCGCTGGTTCCCCCGCCCCTTGCGGCGCCTCTGGAACCGCACGCTCTGGCGGATCGGCAACGCCGCGGTCGACACCGTGATCAACCGCACCATCGCCGGACCGCTCCGCGCCGCCGGCCTGCCCAAGGTGCGGAACTTTTTTTCCGAGCCGGCCGCGCGCGTGCTCGTGGCCGTTTCGGAAAAGCTCATGCGGCCGGAGGGCGCGGAAATCCATTCCCGCTTCCGTTTCACCGGTTACTGCCGGTGGCAGGCGGCCGAGGATGTGGCGCTCGAGACGGAGGTCGCCGCCTTCACCGCCGGCGAACGCGTGCCCGTGCTCACCTTCGGCAGCATGGTCTACGACAATCCCCGTGCGGTCATGCGCCGATTCGTGAAGAACTGGCCGCGCGGCAAAAAAATCATCCTGCAGAGCGGCTGGGCGGGCTTTGCCGCCCCGGCCGATTGCCCTCATCTCATGGTCATCGGCAAGGTCTCGCACGACCAGCTTTTCCAGCATGCCTCCATGGTCATCCACCACGGCGGTGCCGGTACGACCGCCAGCGTCCTTCACGCCGGCGTGCCGCAGATCGTCGTGCCTCACATCGGCGATCAGATGTTCTTCGGCCAGGAGGTCGAGCGCCTCGGTTGCGGTTTCCGCCTGGCGAAAAAAAGCTGGCCGCAGCAGCTCTATCCCGCGACCGAGCGCATCACCGCCAATTCCGCCTATGCCCGGCAGGCGTCGGCGGCGCGGGCAATTTTACTGGCGGAAAACGGCCCAGCGCGGGCCATTGAGGAATTGGAACGCTTCGTGGCCGAAAGCCGCGCCGCGGCCAAACCGTCATCGGGCCTGGTGCCGGCAGCGGTGGCACGAGCCTAAGCGGAAACCGGTCAGTAGGTCTGACCTTCGACCAGTCGCGCCCGCAAACCGTCCTTGGTTTGCATGAAAACCGGCAGGGTCTCGCGCTTGTAACCATCGAGCGCCCGGAAAACGGCAAAATGCAGGTGGGGCGCGGACGTGAAGCCGGTCATGCCGGAAAGGGCGATGGGCTGCCCCGCTTTCACTGTCGCGCCCAGGGGAACCAGCACGCCGTTTTGTTTGAGATGAAAATATTCGGCGCAGGTCCCATCGCTGTGGCGGATGATCACGTAATTGCCGCAATTGCCAAAAGCCGGAGTCCGGCCGCTGACATCCGAGTCCTGGCGCACACCGACGACCACGCCGTCGCGCGCCGCACAAACAGTGGTGCCGACCGGCATGGCAAAATCATAGGCATATTCGCTTTGGGAGCCGGCTTGGTGACTGAAATCGCCAAGATAACCCTGCATCAGCCGATGGTGTTCGCCTGGCAGATAAGGCAGCTGGTAGGGAACGCGGTCGGGTGTGCCGCCCCGGCCCCCATAGCGCCAGCCGTAGGTATAATGATAGGTTTTGGGAAGCTGCGCCTCCCGCACCCGCAACACCACAAGTTCGACCTCTTTTTTTCCCCGCACTTCCATCGTCAAAGGCAAAGGCACGGAAGGAATCATATTTTCAAGTTTCGCATCCAGGGTGATGACATAATCGAGCAGATTGTCCGACTGTGCGAGAATATGAACGCCGTCATCCCGCTGATCGGCAGTCACCCGCACACCCGGGTCCCTGCACTCGGCCGAAAGGACCACCATCGGCCAGAAAAGCAGTAGAAGCCACCCGGCAATTTTCATCGTCAGGCAGGCGGGCAAAAAAGGGGGCCGGCGTCAACGCCGGAAGCCGCCCGCCGCCACATTTCCGGACAGCAAACGACTACTCGCAAAACAAGACGCAGACCGGCTTCCCGATGGTGGCGCTATTCTTCGTCAAGGTGAGGCGTCCGGTTGCGGAATCGACCCGAAAGACAATGACGTTGTTCGTGTCGCGATTGGCGCAGAGCAGCCAGTTGCCGTCAGGCGAAAGCGCGAAATTGCGCGGATGCTTCCCGCCGCAGGGCACGATTTCGACCAGGGAAAGCAGGCCGGTCTGGACGTCGCGTGCAAAAACCGCGATGCTGTCGTGGCCGCGGTTGGAGGCGTAGACGAAGCGGCCGTTGGGGTGAATCCGGATCTCGGCCGAGGTGTTCAGCTCGTGAAAATCGGCCGGCAGGGTCGGGATCGTCTGTTTGAGGGAGAGGGCGCCGCGGGCCGCGTCATAGCCAAAAACGCAGAGGGAGCCGCCCATTTCGTTGATGACATAAAAATAACGGGCGTCGGCCGAAAATTTGCTGTGGCGCGGGCCAGCGCCGGGCGGCACGGAGGCAAACGGCGGATCGTTCGGGCTCAAAGCGGCGTGGGCGGGATCGAGCCGGAAGCTGAAGACGCGGTCGAGCCCGAGATCGCAGACAAAGGCGAAGCGGTTGTCCGGTGAGAGCGTGACTGAATGGGCATGGGGCTGGTCCTGGCGATCACGATTGGGGCCGAGCGGGCCGGCGGGCTTGATCAACGCGCTGCGCTCGCCCAGGGCGCCGTCCGTTTTCAGCGGCAGTGCGCACACGTAGGCGCCGGAATAGCTGACCGCGACGACCATCCGGCCGGTGGCGTCAACCACCAGGTGGGTGGTGGCTCCGTCGCCGGTGGGCTGCTGGTTGATCAGCGAAAGTTTGCCGGCGCTCGCGTCGATATAATAGGCACCCACTCCGCCCGTCTTCGGTGCCGCCGGCGGACTCAGTTCACCGCCAGCATAGAGATGGCGTCCGTCAGGATGGAGCGCAAGAAAGGTGGGATTGCGCGCCGCGGCGGCAAGCACCGGTTCGGAAAGCGTTCCCGTCGCCGGATCGAAACGGAGCGAATAGATGCCCTGGCTGGAACTGTCGTCGGTGTAAGTGCCGATAAAGACCAGCACGGGAGAAGCGAAAGCGGAAGTCATGCTGAGCAAAAAGGTCAGAAGGGAGAAAAATTTTCGCGACATGGAGGAGCGGGGTGAGGAAAGAAACGGCGAAAGCCGCCCATGGAGCAAAGGGGACGAATGACCACTTGTCCAAACGATATGTTCCGCCCCGGCGGGTGGTCAGCCGGACGCGCCCAAAGCAAATCAGTGGCGTTCATTTTTTACATGTCGCTCGCCATGAATTGGTTTAGCATTGCCTCCCCCGCCCCGCCGGTTAAAAAACCAATCGGCGCGCCCATGGGAACATCTCCCGCACTATCTGTCGTTGGCCGAAATTATTTTCGCTTCCAAGGCCGCATCGGTCGCAAGGCCTTTTGGACGAGAATGCTGGTTTTGCTTTTTTGGTTTCTCGCCGTGGTAATGGTCTCCGGCGCGCTTGCCCCGGCCGGCGCCGTGGCGCGAATCCTCGCCGGTACGATCTACGTTCTCAGCCTGATTCCCCTCGGCTGGGCTTCGCTGTCTCTCCAGATCCGGCGCTGGCATGACTTGGGCCGTTCGGGGTGGTCGATTTTCATCAGCCTCATTCCCCTCCTCGGATTGGTCGCCAATGTCATTTTTCTCGGTTTTGTGCGCGGCACGGCCGGGCCGAACAAATACGGCGCTCCGGCGGCGGATGCCGGCCTGCCGACGAACCGATCCGTTTCCCCGCCGGCTTCGCCCATGGCGGTTCCGCCGCCCCTGGCCGCACCTGCTCCGCGTCGTTCCGGCCCCTCCCGCCGGTTTTTTTTGATCATCGCGGGTGTCTTCGCACTGGTGGTGGTTTTGGGCGGCGCCAGCTGGTACTTTTCCAGCGCTCAAAGCCTGGCTCTTCGCCGTCAATGGCTCCGCGCCACGTTCGGTTCGTCGGAGGATCAGCTCGCGCTCGCCTGGCGTTATCGCGCCGGTGACGGTGTGCCGGCTAATCTCGGCCAGGCGCTGCGATGGTTCGAGCGCGCGGCCAAAAACGGTTCGGCCAAGGCGCAGTATGACTTGGGCGTGATTTATTATTACGGCATCGGCTCACCGCCCGACCCGGCCAAGGCCCAGTCTTTTCTCGAGGCCGCTGCCCGGCAGGATTACGGCCCTGCCTCCACCCTGCTCGGTTTGATCGCCAGTGAAGACCAATCCGATTCGGATCGCGCCCTTACCCTTTGGACCACCGCTGCCAACCAGGGCGATCCCTGGGCTGAGTCGCTGCTCGGATCCGCCTACCTCGCCCGCCGCGACGCCGCGGAGGAGAATTTGATCCTCGCGCTCTTCTGGCTGGAAAAGGCCCGGCGCGACGGCGCCGAGCCGGTGGGAGGAATGCTGCAACACGTCTGGGCCACGGTGGCGGACGACCGGCTGGAGGCGGTGACAGCCGAGGTGTTTCGCCGGTTGGACAGCGGTTCGCCCGCGCCTTTGCCCCCACCTAAAACTGAGGAGGCGATGACGACTTCCCAGCCGGCCCAGGAGACGCCGACGGCGGCGGACGAGGCCGAGCCGCCGGCCGGGAGCCTGGCGGCGGATGTGCTCGCACAGTTAAAAGTCACCCGGGAATATTCCGATCTCGCCCAGCGCTACGACCGCAAATGCCAGCAGGACACCAATTGGGCCGATTCCGAGCAGGGCCAGGCCGTCGCCGACTACTTGAAGGGCATGCGTGCCGACGCGGCCGCCACCCAGGTGGCTGATGACGGCAGCGGCGGCAAGGTGCTCCAATATTCCGTGGCGGGAACCCAAATGACCGACGAGGGCGTTCGCACGGCCGATCTCGACACGGACAAGGATTACCGTGCGTTCGTCGCCGCTGCCGTGGCCAAAAATATTTCCGTCTCCGCCCGACCGATCAAGGTCGTGGAATTTCTTCAGGCCGAAGATGCCGCGGATCAACCGCCCCCCAGCCATGAC
>DASRHD010000432.1:0-5717 GCA_035650695.1 Opitutaceae bacterium | reverse complement strand
CGAGTTCTCCTGGGGTGCGACCGAGGTCAAAGTGCCCGACCTGGTCGACGCCATCGTCGACATCACGGAAACCGGTTCCTCGCTGCGCGCGAACAAGCTTCGCATCGTCGATACCCTGCTCGAGACCAACACCAAGCTCATCGCCAACAAGAAAAGCTGGGCCGATGTCGTGAAACGCAAAAAAATCGAGACTATCGCGTTGCTACTCACTGGCGCACTGAACGCCGAAAAGATGGTTGGGCTCAAAATGAATGTTCGTGAGGCGAATCTCGCAGGTATTCTTCAAGCTTTGCCCGCACTGCGCAATCCAACCATTTCACCATTAACTTCTGCACCCGGTACGCCCACATGGGTAGCGATTGAAACGATCATTGAGGAAGACGTTGTGCGCGAAATCATCCCGCAGCTCAAGGCGCTCGGTGCGGAAGGCATTGTCGAGTATCCTCTGAACAAGGTTGTCTATTGAGGCATTCTGCGCTCGGTGCGGCCATGAGCAAACTCACCCTCGGCCTCCTACAGCACGCCTGTTCCGCCGATCCGGCGGAGAACCTGGCCAAAACCCTTTCCCTCGCGGAGCGCGCGGCGAAAAAAGGCGCGAATATCATCTGCACCCAGGAGTTGTTTCGCTCGCAGTATTTCTGCCAGAGCGAGGATTACGAGAATTTCAAACTAGCCGAGCCCATCCCCGGACCAACCACGGAGGAGTTTCAAGCCCTGGCCCGGAAACATGGGGCGGTTGTCATTGCCTCGCTGTTCGAGAAGCGCGCCCCCGGCCTTTATCACAATACCGCCGCGATCATCGATGCTGACGGCAAGCTGCTCGGCATCTACCGGAAGATGCATATTCCGGACGATCCGCTTTACTACGAAAAATTTTATTTCGCCCCCGGCGATACCGGCTTTCGCGCCTGGCAGACAAAATTCGGCAGGATCGGCGTGCTCGTCTGCTGGGACCAGTGGTATCCGGAGGCCGCGCGGCTGACCGCGCTGAAAGGCGCGGAAATTCTTTTTTATCCCACCGCCATCGGCTGGCATCCGAAGGAAAAAAAGATCCTGGGGAAGAAACAATACGGCGCCTGGGAAACGATCCAGCGCGCCCACGCCGTGGCCAACGGTTGTTACATCGCCGTGGCCAATCGCATCGGAAACGAAAAACCCGCCGGCGGCGACGGCATCGAATTCTGGGGACAGAGCTTTGTCGCCGGCACTTTCGGCCAGATTCTGGCCCAAGCCGGTCCGGCGAAGGAACAAATCCTTCTCGCGCCCGTCGACTTAGGCGAAGTGGACCCGACCCGGACGCACTGGCCGTTCCTGCGCGACCGGCGCATCGACGCCTACGCCGACCTGACCAAACGCTTTGCCGATTGAGCCCGCCGCCGAAAAAAACCGAAAACCGAGACCTCCCTTCCGAAAATCCATCGGCTCTGGGCTTCCGCATGCCCGCCGAATGGGAGCCGCAGGCCGCGATCTGGCTTTCCTGGCCGCATCGGTTGAAAACCTGGCCGCGTCATTTCCGGCCGATTCCGGGAAAGTTTGCCGAAATCGTCGCCGCCATCAGCCGCCGCGAAAAAGTCCGCCTCAACCTGGCCCGTCCGCTGCAGAAGCGCGCCCGCCAGCTGATCACTCGCGCCAAGGCCGATCCGGCCAACGTGGAGTTTTTCGCTCATTCGACGGACGACGCCTGGTGTCGCGATCACGGCCCGATTTTTCTGAAAAACGACCGCACCGGCGAGGTGGCGGTCACCGACTGGCAGTTCAACGCTTGGGGCGGCAAGTACTCCGCCTGGGACCTGGATAATGCGATTCCCCGCCGCATCGCCGGCGCTCTCGGAATGCGCCGCTTTCAAAATGCCATGGTGCTGGAAGGCGGATCGATCGACGTCAACGGCGCCGGCCTGGTTTTGACCACCGAGGCCTGCCTGCTCAATCCCAACCGCAACCCGAACCTGTCCCGCGCCCAGATTGAGCAAAACCTCTGCGATTGGCTTGGCGTGCATACCGTCATCTGGCTGGGCGAGGGCATCGTGGGTGATGACACCGACGGCCACGTCGATGATCTCAGCCGTTTTTTCCGCGCCGACGGCATCGTCACCGCGGTCGAATCGAATCCACGCGACAAAAATTATCGCGCTTTGCGGGACAATCTCGAGCGGTTGCAATCGCTGCGCACCCCGGCCGGAAAAAAACTCCAGATCGTCGAGCTGCCCATGCCGCAGGCGTGTTTTTGCGACGGCCGGCGCATGCCGGCGACCTATGCCAATTTTCTCATCCTTAATGGCGCCGTGCTCATGCCGGCGTTCCGTCAGCCGCGCCGCGATGCCGCCGCCGCCGAGGTTCTCGCCGGCTGCTTTCCCGGCCGCGAAATCGTGCCGATCGACTGTCTCGACTTGGTCTGGGGACTCGGTACGCTCCACTGCATCTCCCAACAACAACCCGCCTGATCAATTGTAATATGTCATTCTGAGCGCAGCGAAGAATCCAGAGTGACTCGGTCAATCAAGATCGAGTTACATTCTTCGCTGCGCTTAGAATGACCGTCATGAAATCAATGAAATTTTTTCCGCTCTTTTTCGGCCTGATGTGCTTCTTTCTCGCCGGCTGCGATTCCATGCCGGAAAGCATTTCCACGCCGTTTTCGCCGCCGCAGCCGAAACTGCGCGTTTTCGCTGCGGACGAGCGCACCACCTTCGCCGCGGCTCGCGCCGCCCTCGGTGACATCGGCTTCGGCTACGCCCGCGGCGGACCGGCCCAGGGACGACTCGAGGCGATGAGCGGGCTGCAGTCGGGCGGCGAATCCGCCCTGAACAGCACCCGGCAGTTCCAGCTCGAGGCGAACTTTTCCCCCGCGCCGGACGGCGGCACCCAGGTCAGCGTCGTCGTCCACGAGGTGGTGGAAGAGGATTCCCGCCAGAGTCCCGGGCGCGGCACCTCCAAGGCGTTGCGCGATTCGCCGATTTACGACGAGTTTTTCCGTGCCGTCGAGCGCCGCCTGGCCGCGCCCCACGACTGATTTTTCGCTTGCGCCGGGTGGCGGGCTGGGGGATTCTGACCCTTCGCGGCATTTTTACCGGTAAGGTTGGCGTCGCCGCGATGCTCCCGCCGGCCTTTCCCGTCAGTTAAACCATCAACCACGGCCGCAAGGCCAATGCGATGGGCCGGCGCTCTGGAGCAGGCGGCGGCGCGTCGTTTTTTTGTTTTATGAGTTCCGTCATGCAAGAACTGCTCGCGCAGTCCTCCTTCGACAAGCTGAGGGAAGGCGCGATTGTCCCGGGCACCATCACCGAAATCCGCCAGAATGATGTCGTCGTCGACATCGGCGGCAAATCCGAGGGCATCATCCCCGCCATGGAATTTCCCGACCTCGGCGAGCTCCAGGTCGGCTCCCAGATCGAGGTTTTTCTGGAAAAACTCGAGGACAAGAATGGCAATCCCATTCTTTCGTTCGACAAGGCCGAACAGAAGAAAAACTGGGAAAATATCCTCGCCAAGGCCCCCGAAGGCTCCGTCGTCGCCGGCCGCGTCCGGGCCAAGGTCAAGGGCGGCCTCATCGTCAGCATCGGTGTCGATTCCTTCCTGCCCGCCTCGCATATCGACATCCAGCCGCCCAAGAACCTCGACCAGTACGTCGGCCAGACCTACGATTTCAAGGTCCTCAAAATCAATCTCGACCGGAAAAACATCATTCTTTCCCGCCGCGAGCTGATCGAACAGCAGCGGACCGAAAAGCGCCGCGCCCTGCTCGACTCCATCCAGCCGGGCCAGATCCGCAAGGGCACGGTCAAGAACATCACCGATTTCGGCGCGTTCATCGACCTCGACGGCATGGACGGCCTTCTCCACATCACCGACATGAGCTGGGGCCGCATCTCCCACCCGAGCGAAATGCTCAAGCAGGGCGAGGAAGTCCAGGTCATGATCATCGAGGTCAACCGGGAGAAGGAACGCGTCTCCCTCGGTCTCAAGCAGACGACCAAGAATCCCTGGGACGAGATCGACCGCAAATTCCCCGTCGGCGCGAAAGTCCACGGCAAGGTCGTCAACCTCGTGCCTTACGGCGCCTTCATCGAAATCGAACCCGGCGTCGAGGGCCTCGTCCACATCACCGAGATGTCCTGGACCAAGCGCATCACCAAGCCCTCCGAGCTGCTCAAGGTCGGCCAGGAGCTCGATGCGGTCGTCCTCGGCATCCAGAAGGAGGAGCAGAAAATTTCCCTCGGCCTCCGCCAGCTCGAGCCCAACCCGTGGGACATGGTCCGCCACAATTACCCGATCGGCGCCCGCGTCCGCGGCAAGGTCCGCAACATGACCACCTACGGCGCCTTCATCGAACTCGAGGAAGGCATTGACGGCATGGTCCACGTTTCCGACATGAGCTGGACCCGCAAGGTCAACCATCCGAGCGAAGTGCTGAAGAAGGGCGACGAAGTGGACGCCATCGTCCTCGACGTCGATCCCCAGCAGCAGCGCATCAGCCTCGGCATGAAGCAGCTCGCCACCGACCCGTGGAGCGACATCGACACCCACTTCAAGATCGGCGACGTCGTCAACGGCACCGTCACCAAGATCACCTCCTTCGGCGCCTTCGTGGAGCTCAAGGACGGGATCGACGGCCTCGTGCACATCTCGCAGATCAGCGAGGAGCGCATCGAGAAGATCAAGGACGTGCTCAAGTCCGGCCAGCAGGTCACCGCCCGCGTGATCAAGATCGACCGCGAGGAGCGCCGCCTCGGCCTCAGCATCAAGGCGGCCAACTACTCGGCCGACCAGCTCGCCTCCGAGACCGCGGCCTACGACGCGCTCAACCGCCAGAGCGGCGGCGACATGATGAACCTCGGCGACATCCTCGACGAGGCCTCGAAGAAGGACGAATCGTAAACGCCCCTCGCAACGGCGAACGTTCAACGCGACTCAGCCAAAAACTTCAAAGGCGCCCGGACTTCCGGGCGCCTTTTTTCCGTCATTCTGAGCGAAGCGAAGAATCCAGAGTGACTCGGTTGAGCAAAATCGGGTTGGATTCTTCGCAGCGCTCAGAATGACAATTTACATGCCTAATTCCCGTCGATTTCCAGCGTTTCGACCGAGTGGGGTGGAAGGGCGAGGTTGGAGCCGAGGCTGACCGTCTTTGATTGAATCTGAATATTGCTCACCGTCGTTGACGGATCGACGTAGCTGAGGTTGAGGCCGGGGGTGACGTCTGGGCCGTTGTTGTCCGTCACGTTGGGGGAATAAACCTGCCAGAGCGTGCCCGAGGTCGTCGTGTGGTTGAAGCCATAGATTTTCAGCCGGACGTAGTGCGTCTGGCTCCAGGCGCGGTTGACGAAGTTGATGAAGAGTTTTTTGGCCACGGGATCGACCGAGCTGACGGCGGTGACCTCGGCGACGTTGGTTTCCGCCGGCACGTCGCCGACGGCGCTGGTGGAATAGGTCGGACTGGTCACGCTGGTGGCGACCATGCTCGTGCCAAAATGGAGCGCGAAAAGCTGGATGATGTAGTAATCGGCTTTCGGCCGGTTGAGGTAGGAGTTCCATCCCACCGGCGTTCCATCGAAGAATTTGAAGTAATTCGCGATTTTAACCTTGGGGTGGGAGAGGAGCACCTGCATGACGCGGCCGGCATACACCGCGCTGCCCATGGTTTTGTAGTGGTCGATCCAGTCGGGCAGCGATCCGAAGAGCGGCCCCCATTCGGTGATGGCGATGGCGATCGGCCGGCTTTG
>DASRHD010000431.1:0-15677 GCA_035650695.1 Opitutaceae bacterium | reverse complement strand
CGGGCGACCGGCGTTTATTATGACGACACCTGGAACCATGCGATCTTCCCGGCGGGCACGGTGAATTGCTCCGGACCGGTCCCGGGCGGCGAGGTGACCTATTTCGAAGCGCTCGACCTCAACCTCGGCGCGCTCGACGCCGGTCAGGGCTTGGTACCCGCCTCCGGTTCGGATCCGTGGGCCAACATCCTGAAAATGACCGGCAATCCCCTCGACGTGATCGATCCGGCGCAACTGCCGGTCGACCCCGCCACCTGCCAGCCGATTTATCCGAACCAATATCTCCGCGTGAATACCATCTTCGAGGTGGCGCACCAGCATGGCCTGCTCACCGCCTGGTCCGACAAGCACCCCGCCTACCACATCCTGTCCGGTCCGTCAGGCCGCGGCGTCGACGATTATTTCACGCCCGAGATCAACAGCAGCGCGAATCCCGCCGCTCCGACCGATCCCACCCAGCCCGACTGGACCAAGGACAACCTTTCCACCCAGCAGTACGACAACTACAAGGTCCAGGCCGTGATCAATTGGATCAACGGCCACCGCCATGACGGCTCCGGCAGCCCAGGAACCCCGGCGATCTTCGGCATGAATTTTCAGTCCGTTTCCACCGGCCAGAAACTGCCGGCCTCCCGGACCGAAGGCGATCTGTCAGGCACGGCTCCCGGCGGCTACCTCGCGGATGGCGCCACCCCCGGCCCGGTCCTGACCAACGCCCTCACCTTCGTCGACCAATCCCTCGGCAGCATGGTCACCGCCCTGACCGCGCGCGGCCTGCTCGACCGCACGGCGATCATCATTTCGGCCAAGCACGGCCAGTCGCCGATGAACCCCGCCGCGCTCAACCGGATCAAGGACAGCAAGATCATCGACGCGCTCAATGCGGCCTGGAACCAGAGCCACCAGGGTGGAAATCCCAACGCCACGCCGCTCGTCGCCCAGGGCACCGATGACGACGGCTTGCTCCTCTGGTTGAACGATCGCTCCAAGGACGCCACCGACTTCGCCCGCACCTTCCTTGCCGGTTACAACGATCCGACCGCCAGCGTCGACGGCAAGCCGGTCACCTCGGCCGGCCTCTCCCAGATCTACACCGGCGCCGCCGCCGCCGCGCTCATCGGCGTCGATCCGAGCGATCCGCGGGTGCCGGACGTGATCGGCATCGCCCAGTACGGCGTCGTCTACACCGGCCACAAGGCCAAGATCGCCGAGCATGGCGGCGACCACACCGAGGATCGGAACGTGCCCATCCTGGTTTCCTGGCGCGGCGCGCAGGGCGGCACAGCAGTCACCACCCCGGTGGAGACCACCCAGGTTGCTCCGACCATCCTGGAACTGCTCGGTCTCAACCCGCATGAGCTGGAAGCAGTCCGCCTCGAGCACACCCAGCCGCTGTTCTAAGGATTCATGTTTCAACCGGGCCGCGCCATTGGCGGCCCGGTTTTTTTTCACGCCGGCGCGCGAGGCACTTCCTCTGCGCCGGATTTTTTTCGGAGGCCGATGGCGAAGCGCCGGCCCCTCAGTGGGCAGGATCGCGCCGGACCGAGCCTTCGCCGGCGCCACGCGCGAACACCAGCGCTTGCGATGCCTTGGCCATATCTCCGCCGTCGATCGCGATGGATCCGCTGTCCTTGCCCTCAACCTGAAGAAAAATCGCCCCCGGCGTGAGCAGTCGCGGCGAGGAGAAAAGCACCTCCCGCGAATCGATCAGGCGCAGCGCCGATTCCGCTCCCGGATCGCCTTGAATGGCGAGGCCGTTCACCGCCGCGTCGGCCACATGATCGAATACGACGGCGGGGCGGCTGTCCGGCGCGGCCAGAGTGAAACGGACATTGTTCAGGACCAGGCCGCGGACATTGCGGGCGTAAAGGCCGTAGGCCGGCAGCACCCCGCAGGCGAAATATTCTCCGCCGGAGACCTGCGGCACGTCCCGCAGCGCGCCCATTTCCTTCGTGCCACCGCCCGCATACGTCACGCTCACGTCGGAGAGCGTGACGTTCTCGATCGCCTGACCGGCCACGCTCGTCAGGTCGATGCAGGTGTGGTGCTCGCCCGGATAAATGTCGGAAATCGGCGTGCCGGGAAGATAGGGAAAATTCGTCAGATCCGGTCGGGCCGCGACCGTGGCGGTGATGCCGCGAAACTGGATGTTGCGCACGATGCCGCCGGCGCGGATCAGCGCCGGATCGAGCGCGTTGCGCGGCGCCGAGCCCAGGCCGATATAGATCGGACCGGTCACGTTCGTCATCACCAGATTGGAGAAAATCATGTTCTCCATCCGGTCGCCCGCCCGCACCTGCATCTTGATCGGACAGCCGAAGGTGTCGGTGATCACGCAGTTTGAAACCGTCACGCCGTCGCACTGCCCGCCCCCGAAACGAAAGACGGACCAGCGCGTGCTGAAACTGCAATTGGTCACGGTGATGTCGTGATTGCTGCCGAAAAGGGCACAGGCGTCGTCTTCGCAGACGATCGAGCAATTCGAGACCTTGACGTGCTCGGAGGAATTGAAGTGCAGGCCGTCGTTGTTGAAAATCACGCGATTGTCGATGCGGATGCCTTCCACGCTGACGCCGCTGCAGTGGAGGATGCGCACGCAATGGTAGCTGCTGTTGGTGAGCAAGGCGTCGCGGAGCCGGACGTGGCGGCAGCGAGAGAAGACGAGCAGATGCGCCCGCGGCCGGCCCGGGTCGCGTTCACCGTCGTCCCTCGCGCCGGGCAGAAATTTGGCGCCCTGCCCGTCGATCGTGCCAGGCCCTTCGATCGCGATGTTTTCGGCGTCGGCCGCCGAAATCAGGACGAGATTGCCGTTGCCGGGGGGAACGCCGCGGCCGGCATGGTATTGGGCGATATCGGTGCTGCCGAGCAGCCGGCCCGCCGCCGAGAGGTAGAGGGCGACGTTGCTTTTGAGCTCGACTGTTCCGATGAGGAAATCGCCCGCGGGCACGATCACGGTGCCGCCCCCCTCGCGGTTGCAGGCGTCGATTGCCGCCTGGACCGCCGCGGTATCGAGGGTCACCCCGTCGCCCTTGGCACCGAAATCCCGAATGTTATAGGTCTTGGCGCCTAGCAGCGGATCGACCGTGGCGCCGAATGCGCAGACGTAAAAACAAAGAACGACCAACCACAGTCGAAAGGACATCACCGTTTTCTAAAATCACATCCGGCCACGGCAAGTCTTTTGGCTGCGTCACGGCGGCGGAATAACGTAGGGCAGGAACGGCAAAGCGGGGTTGAGAATCACGGCGTCAGTCACCTGTTTGGCCTGAGTTGGATCCATGTTTGCCAGTGTGACCGGCGGCCCCCCCGACGGTGCACCGACCATGCTGCTAAGATCGGGGCTGCCGCTCGCGTCAAAGAATTGAAGGAAGTTGATGAAATTCGGGGGAGTATTGCCATTGATCGCCGGCAAGAGATACAAGGCCCGGTTGCGATCGAGTATTTCCATGTACAGCGTATCGTCAGAACCCGTGCCAGCAGGAAGGATTCCCTGCTGCATGGCCATCAGATCGCGATTCCAACGATTCGCCGAGACCGCCGCTGCGCTGGGTGCACTGAAATGGGTATTTGTAATTCCCGCCATGTAGGGTGGCACCAACGCATCAACCAGCGGTTGCCAGAAGTTAATCGGGTCCGGTGCCGACGGGCTCGGAAACTGGGCCATGACGCCAAGCGTTTTCGTATCGACAAACTCGCGCGTCCGATTGTCGCAGGAAGCAACCGTGGAGCTGGTGTCGAAACAGAGTTTGAAGAGATTTGGCCAATCCAGCGCCAGCGTTCCGCTGAATTTAAGGTTCAGGCTCAATTCGAACACCCGAAACGAGCCGCGGCCGTGGGATACAGGAACTTGAAATGGCTCGAAACAAGCCCGCAAGTCATCGAAGTAATACACCAGCGGTCTCTCATTGCCGCCAACGATTCCCGCTGGGGCGATCTCGACGCGCGGTGGCGCGGCCGGCCAGAAATGCACGTGCTCAATCGTCAACGCCCCGAAAACAGCGGTGGGATTGGAGATTGATTCCAAGATCCCCATGATGGTCGGCTGATCCGTAATATCGATGTTGAACTCCCCTTGGCGCCAGCGCCAATAAAGGCTGTAGTTCAATGCGTTTTGGTTCACTCCCACCGCGAAATAGCTTCCCACCTTGAGCACTCGTCCCACCAAAGGCGGCGTCGTGACCGGAACTGAACCGGGTTGTGGATTTAAATCGTCCGCCATGGTGCGGTGTGCGGCGGTCAGACGCTCGACCATGCCGGTCTTCCATTCGGCCTCCGTCACGGGAGGCATAACCGTTGCATCGAGCGGCGGGTCAAACTCCGCCCCGAAAGCCAGCAGCGGCGGACCGTGAACCCTCGTGTGCGGGGGGGAGGGCCGAAATGACGTTTGTGCGAAAGCATCCACGTTGGAACCGAGCTGAACGAGCGGGAACCGCAGATTAGCGCTGCCGAGCGCCTGTTGGATTCCGGAGGCAATCAGATCGATCAGCGGACCGTTCCAACTGTTGAAGGCATTGGTCACCGCCTCGATAAAAGAATCAAAAATATCCGCGGCCACATTCCAGCTTGGAGGGCTGGTTACGGTTGTCCTCCCTCCGGCCGGCGCGCCAGTGACCGACGCTTCGGCAAAGCCGGTGTTGGGATTCGTGTTAAATTGAATCCGAAAGTTAGCCGATAGCGCCGTCGTGGTCAGCGTCAGGGTCGTTGTCTGTGCAATCACTGCGGCAATAAATACTGAAAGCGCGACCTGCAGCGGACATGCGAATGGCAAAAGGAAGCATCCCGCCACCGTCCCAACGCCCAAAAGAATCCCTCCCCATCCCGTCGGCGAGGCATCCAGCTTTGCCGTGACAGAGATATCGGGTAACGCCAGTCCTAACAGGACCGTCGCATTGGTGTCGATCGACAATGTATTGATAAGACCACCGGGCGGAATCGTGGCGAAGCTTGCCGTGCCCGTAATGCCGCTGAGCGTGAAGCTGAGCAGGTCGAAGCCCTGGAAATTCCAAGTATTGGAGACTGCGGTTTGAATTCCCCCGATTGTCAGGACGCCCAGCTCACGCGTCTCAAATCCTTCCACCACGACGGGGAATTCGGTCTTGGGATCAAGCGCGTCCAGATCGCCATCCGCGGCCGTCAGCTTTGCCAGGATCGTGGAACCGGGCCTGACCGCTGTGCTGATGCCCCACCTCGACAGGGTCGCCCCCAACGTACCGGCATCGGCAGCGCGCTGCAGGCGGGTCTTGCTATCCGGCCCTTTCAATTTCAACAGCCACACCGCCAGCACGTCGATCAATCCCGCGCCGCCTTGATTGCCCCGGGCAGGGGCGCCACGCGGCTGGCGCAAAAAAACTGCCAAGCCGCTGCCTAGTCCGCTCGCCGGCATACTTTGAATCGCGGCCAGGAACGGCATCGTAATCACGCCCGTGCCGGGTGGAGTTGACGGCCCGAGCGTTGCCGTGCCGAGCAACGGCGAAACAGTGTTGATTAAGTTTGTGATGTCATCGAAAAAATCCTGGTGCACCGTTGCAGTGATCGCCGCTCGGTGCGTGCCGCTGATGCATATGGGAGTCAGCGTGGCGTCGAGCAGAGGCGGAGGAGGCACGGCCGGCGCCCCTTGCGGCGATGGCGGCGGCCCGCCCGAAACGGAGGGCGGCGCGGAGACCCGTCGCGCCCGGTTGGAAGCGGGTTTTTTTTCGGGCCGGGAAAAAGGGACAGGTAAGTCGACCGTGTGAAAATCTGCCGGCGGCGCGAAATCGTCCCGGCTGACCTTGACCAGCTCGATCTGATCCAGGCGCAACGTCATCACTGGCTCTGCGCTTCGGCCGAGAAAACATCTCTCTGCCACCACCACGCCATAATTTGCCAGCCGCTCAATTGGCACGCCGGATGTGGCATGGCATAATGGACCGCAATGCAGCAAATAAAGCAGCGCCGGGCCGAAAGCCTTGAGATCGCTCCGCCGTGAAAGATCGATTTCGTGCCGCACCCGGCCCAGCATCGGATCAGTCAACGACAGCACTGCCGTGACCAGCTCCGGGCTGGTATGGCGTTCGATCTTGAAACTGCGCAGCGGTTTGAACCGTGAGGGAGGAAGCGGATCAGCCAGTTTCGCGGCTTTTCGACGCGCATGGTCCCAAATTGTCATCCGACGCTCGCCGTGATGAACCAGGGTGAGGGTTTTTTTGTCGCCCTCCTTGAGGGTCAGCCGCTGGCGATCGGGGTGGATCAATACCGTGGCGGCGACGGTGCCGACAGGTTTGTAGGGTGCGGCAAATAACGCGCTCGCCATCTTGGCCAGCACGCCCGAAGCGTCATCTGTATAGCGGATTTCGATTTCCGCCGTAAGAGCGTGCGATGAGGTTGGCCTGCGCGCCCGGGCGGTGGCGACGTTTTTGAGCGGCATGGGACGGGGATTGGCGCTGGTCAATCTAACCAGCGACGTTGGTCGAGCATTCGACTAACCCGTACCAGCTAGTCAAGATGAGCCGGGTAAGCTCTCCTTCAAAAATTGATATTTATGCCAGGCTTATTCTGCGACGCCGGTGTAGAAGAAAAAACGATCGACCATCGGGAATCATGGCGAGGCAAGCCTTTTGGCATCACGGCCCCGACCGCGGGGCGAGCGAAGAAGATGCCCGGAGGCACGCCCTGCGGAGACCATGCGCAAATCGCGAAGAATGGCACTCGCTCGCGCAACTTTGCCCCAAAAAAAAGCGACCGCGCTGGGGTGAGCGCGGCCGCTTCTATGGAGGTTGACCTGTACTACCCTGTCACCAATTGGCGGGCTCGGCTTCGGCGTAGGAGGACGCCACCCGATAATGCGTGCCGTAAACGATGCGCGTGGACGGACCCTGCGGGGCCGATTTCTGGAACCAGCCGGAAACGTAGCAGCCGGTGGACCAGCGGATCGCGCCGCCGTTGCCCGGAGCGACGAAGTCGCCCTTCTGGCTCAGCACCTTGTTGCCGTTGACCCAGACTTCAAAAATGCCGCCGGAAGCCACACTGTGGATGTGCGTGACGATGCGGGTCCAGGTGGCGATCGGCATGTTGTGGTAAATGTGAGGCTCGCCGTTGAGGCCGGGAAGATGATCGAACAGCACCATCAGATCCGGGCCGTTGACCCGCATGATGATCCAGGGACCGGTGCCGGCCCACTGCTGGATGTTGACCTGGTCCATCGCGTAAACCCAGCCGGCGGGGAGGTAAACAGTCATGCCAAAATACCGGTCGAGACCGGTGTTCGACGCGCTTTCCATGTCCACCTCGGAATGATACCGGCCGGTATAACCTTTAATGAAGGTCTGGGTGAATTTGATCGACGATGTGCTGTGATAGACCGGGCTGGACACATCCGTGATCGTGCCTTTGGCCTCGGGTTTTTGGGGGTAATTCGGCCAGCCTTCCTTGGTGCCGTTGTTCTGGAAGATGACCGTGCCGTAACTGGAAACGGCGGCCATCGAGACGAATGCCAACAGGGGAACGAGTTTTTTTGTCATTGATTAGTGGGGTCTTGCGTTGCGAATCAGTACGATACCTCGAGAAAACGGGGAAGTTTTCTGGGGCAGGGTCCGGATATGCGGCGGCGATCCGACCCTTCAACGCATATGACACTTATATTGGTAAATAAATCCGCTAATGACGCGGAGATTCCCGTCGGCCGCGCCCTATCGCCAACTCAGCGCCTCGGCGGCCGGTGCATGCAGCTTTCCCCCGCCAAACCGCTCAATCAAGCCGCGCACTTCCACCAGTAGCGAGCGGTACTGACACTCATAAATCTCGTCGGACAGGTCCGGCGCCTGGAAAAAAGTGAACATGGCCGCGGAACCGCCGTCGGGCAGCGAGAGGACGCGGACCGGAAACAGGTTCATCTGCGTCCGGGTATATCCCGCCCGCATATCGATCACGCCGGTGTCGTCATCAGCCTCGAATTCGACAAAAAGCTCGCCCTGGGAGGTGAGCGCTCTCCAGCTGTCTCGCTCGAGACAGACCCGCTCACAGAATTCGGTAGCCCATTTGGGCAGATTTTCGATATCGGCCAGAAAGTTGAAAACGGCGGCGCGCGGCGCGGACAAGGTGACGGTAACAGTGCGATTGTTCATAGTCCCGCCATCCTAACACGGGGTGCTGACAACCCTATGTCAGGAGACTTTGCGCGCATGGCGGCGCGCGATTTTCCCCGCCTCCGCGGCCACCCTCCGCCGCAGTTTCAACGGAGCCAGCGCCTCGGCATCCGGACCGAACGAGAGCAACCACCGCGCCAGCCAATCGAGGGAAAAAGTGAAGAAGGAGAATTCGGCGCCGCCGTCGCGCACCCGTTCCCTCAACAAGGTGGCATGGCTTTCGCGGCGCGCCCGCCCCTCCGCGCCTGCGGCAAACCAAACGCGCGCCGCCACGGTATCGTCCCGGCGGGTGGTCTGCTCGAGATGCCTGGCCAGGGAAAAATCCGGGCGGGCGGGGAACGTTGCCGGGCTGAGCTCGGCCTGGCGGATGCGATCGATGCGAAAATG
Organism: Opitutaceae bacterium; assembly: GCA_035650695.1. Classification (GTDB taxonomy): domain Bacteria; phylum Verrucomicrobiota; class Verrucomicrobiia; order Opitutales; family Opitutaceae; genus DASRHD01. The sequence continues at coordinate 7,170 of DASRHD010000431.1, read as the reverse complement.
CCTGAAATCCCGCCGCAGCCGGCACCACGCCACCAGGTACCAGGCGCCGCTATGAAACACCACGCCCAGCGGCTCCACGTCGCGCACCGTAGCCCCCTCGCGGCCCCTCGCCTGGTAGGTCATCCGCACGACCCGGCGCTCCGCGATTCCCTGCTGCAATGACGAAAGGCAGGGCGGCGCGGCCGGCTCGGAATCGGCAGTCTCCGCCCGGCCGACGATCAGCGTGCTCTGCGCCAGGCGCTCGACATGATCCTGCCGGTCGCGCGGCAGCACCGCCCGCAATTTTTCGAGCGCCGAGCCGGTGGGCGCGTGCAGCGAGGCGTCGGTGAACTTGCGCACCATTTCCCCGCCGAGAAAAAGCGCCGACGCTTCCCTGATGTCGAATGTCACCGGCGGCAGATGGTAGCCCTTCATCAGGCGGTAGCCCACCCCCGCCTCTCCCACCACCGGCACTCCCGCCTCGCCCAGCGCGGCAATATCGCGATACACCGTGCGCAAGCTGATCTCGAAATGCGCCGCCATTTCCTCGGCGCGGACGACATGGCGGCCTTGCAGATAAAGGATGAGGGCAACCAGGCGGTCGGTGCGGTTCATTGCGCGCAAACAGTCGCGCCCAACCGACCCCCGGAGGCAAGGCGATCTTCGTTCGCCGGCGCGGGCTAATTGAAATGATAACCGACGCCGACCAGCCACACGTCGGCATCCTCGTCGTAGTTCGTCACCACCCGGTTCCACACCATCCGCAAAACCCAGTTGCGCGGCAGATTCAGCGCGATCGTCGGCGAAACCAGCGCGGCGATGAACGGCACGCGCCTCGACTGTCCCGACGTCGGTTTGCGTTTGGTGTCGATATTCAGGTAAGGCCCGACGCCCAACCCGATCGCCGCGCGGTAGTGCGATTGCTCGGGAATTTCCGTGCTCATCAGCCAGCCTTGGAAAGCCACGCCCTGGCGGCGGACGGTGGCGGCGCTGCCTTCATAAAGATAGGTCCCCGACAGGTCGAAATGGGTGAAATAATGATAGCGCAGCTCGCCCGCGGCCGATCTTCCCCCGGTGCGGAAAAACGTGTTCACGCGGCTCAGGCCCCAATAGCCCGTGGCCGCCCAACGCTTCGTCTCGACGCGGTCGGGCCTGAATTCGTCCCCCAGCGACTCGGAAAAGGTCGGCAAATGCTGGAAATGCTCCTTGCCGGACGGCCCAAAATACCGGCCCGCGCCCAAATCGACCAGGAAATGCGCCGGATCCCTCGTCTGATTTACCGGCAGAATTTCCGTTGCCCGCACCCGCAGAAAGAAATTCTCGCTCCAATACCATTTCAGGTCGGCGCTGACCAGCGGGGCGAATTTGTGCAGGTTGAGCGAGGCCGCGCCCCGCCCGCCCGGCAGCGGCACTTCCTGCGAATCGAAAAAATAATCGACGCCGGCGCCGACCGAGAAGCCGGCGTTGGGAAGAGGAAACGGCAGATCGTACCAGCCCTGCCAGGCCAGGCCGTCGCGATGGTGATTGATCGTCCCGTCCACGAAGTGCCCCTCGTTGATCCAGGTGAGGGAGGATTCGATGTTGTCGTAAATCCCCTGGCGATAATCGAGCATCCACGAATAGGAATCGAAGCGCAGGCTGTGCGAGGCGGAAACGCCCCAGAAGAGTGGCGTGAATTCCTGCGCCGTCGCGGCCCCCGCCCCACCGAGAACAATCAAGCATAAGACCAGCCGCCGCAGCGGCTTTTTGAAAAAATGCCCCTCGCTTTTTCGAGCGGCGCAAAGGTGGGTTGAACTCATGAACGCCGCAGTCAAATGCAGTTGAATGGCGAGTCAATCCACCGGCGCGAGGCCCGGCGGCAGTCGTCGTTCCCTCCGGGATGGTTTGATTTTTTTTCGTACCGATGGCTGCCTTCCTCTTGCATGAAAAAATCCGTTTTCGCCCTTGTCCTTCTTGCCGCTGCCGGCGGACTCGCCCCGTCCCGCGCCGACGCCCCCGCTTCGCCCGCCGCCGAAACGCCGGCCGGCGATCTTTACTCCGGCTTCGTCCGCCAGCCCCTCAAAGTGGAGGTGCAGCATCCCTACGATCTGCCGGAGGAGGCCCGCTACTCCTACGACAAGGCGACCGACACCCACGACCTGTGGGTGCTGGAGAGCGACAAACCGCACCTGCCTCCACCGAACAAGACCGAGGCGCGGACCGAGCTGCGCTTTAAGGACGACAATTACCAGCCCGGCTCCGGACTGCACATGATGGACTGCGACATGTACATCGTGCCCGGCACCTTCGCCTGCATCAGCCAGGTCTTCGGCACCGGTCCCATGTGTATCATAGTTGTGGATACAAACGGCCGGATCTACGACCTCCGCACCAATGTCACCATTGCCGAGCACATGGCCGGGAAATGGTTTCACTGGACGGTCGTCCACGATCCGAGTGCCGTCGGCCTCGGCGCGATCAAGGTCTATGTCGACGGCAAGCTGGCGGACGGCCAGGTCGGCGGAAAGAAGGAGGCGTCGTATTATTTCAAGATCGGGGTTTATTCCCGCAAGGGCTCTAACCGCAACGAAGTCAAAGTCCGCAACCTTCGTTATCTGATCAAGCCGCCGGCAGAGAAGTGAAATGCCGGAGTTCATTAGAATATTTGCTTTGAACCACGAAGGACACAGAGGACACGAAGACTGCCTTGCGAAAGGAGAAGCGCGGCTCTATCTCAATTCCAACATAGCTTGAGCGGTCGCATCCCTACCGAGTTCACCCAGAGCCATCGCAGATTAAAGCGGCTGCGGGGCCTTCCGGGGTTGACAGGAACAAGCGGCACGAGGCGGGCAGGCCGTTGGGATGTTCAGTTAGATGTAGGTGATCTTCCCTCTTGAGACGATAGAGCGTTCGTAGCCGAGAAGCTGTCCCAGTGCGTTTTTTCAATTTTGGCACGCTGGCCTTCACCGTGCGTTGGTTGGCTTGTCGGGTTCACTTATCGCGTTGCGAAACGCGGATCAGCCTACCCTGGGCATCCCAGTAAAGCCCCTGCCCCACGGTGCCATTGCTCCAGGTGCGGAGGCTGAGATTACCCTCGGAGTCATACGTGTTGGCCACATTGCCGCTATCTCAATTTTGTTTCGTTGTTTTTGAAATTAATAGTCAGTGAGTGGATCTGCTTCTTTCCGGGAACCATCATCACACTTAAACCAGGAATCTCGACTTTACGGATCACCTCTGCGATGGGGAATAAAAATGGCCCTTGGACGGTGTATTGGCCAATTCGGACTTTTCCTTTGAAGACTTCCGTAGGATCGTGATCCGTTGGCTTCTTGTCATAAGACGATGCAAATGACACCTCGAGCCAAAATACGACATCCAATTTTAGATCAACCAACCATGACAATCCCTGTGCATCACAGATCTTAAGCTGCCTATTATTTAGCGGCGGAATGTTTCTTATGGTTTCTCCTTCAAAAGCAAGCTCCAGATCGCGCTCTGTTGGGGTGAACCCAAGAGGAAAATCAAAGATGGTCACACCATTGCTATTGGCTATTATTTCTTTGTCTTTTCGTTCCTTCATTTGCTGGGAAGTTGGTCAAGTTGGGCCGGATCCATCGGTCTTGCCGGCACGCTGTTTGCATGTCCATTTATTTCTTCCGACATTGCCTGCCAGGCTTTGGCTTTAGCATCACTCTCCGGTAAATTTTCGTAACGTTGGAGGGATCTTACGAGATCATTGTATCGCTGAGCCAGCTCCGCATCGAATGGTGCCTTATCGACGCTGTTCATCGCTGATGGCATCGGGCGCTGATTCTCAGGCGAGTGGATTACGGGATTATTCGGATCGAGTGCTTGAGGGACAGCGTGGTCGTTGGCTATGCCAGTCATCCCTTGCCCCGGCCAATTAGCTGGCATTTCATATAACGGTTCTCCCACCTGGCCATTGGCCCAATCGTGCAGATATGGAGACGTACCGGTGGAGTCGATCCGCGTCGGCAGCGGAAACGGCGCAGGAGTAAAAATTTCGGGATCAAGAACATCTCCCCGTCCGCCAGCCTTACTGGGCGTGGCAACGAATATCGCCACTGGCGCCGCCATATCACCAATGAAATCCCCGACACCTTCGAGAGCATCACCAAAAACTGTTCTCCAAGCCGAAGGAGACTCATTCGTGGGAAAATACTCCTGCCAATTCAAAGCCGGAGAAGTAGTGATGCTTCCGACTCCCAGCGGCCACCAATTTGGATCGGCGGAGTTCTGTCCATAACTGGCCGGAAAATCGATTGAAGAGCCTCCTCCCCAGTTCAATTGTCCAGTCGCTATGTAATTCGCCCACCAATCCGAATCATGTGCGCTGCCTTGGTAATCGACCGCGCATCGTCCGTCCGGGTCAAAATTATTAAGCGGATCACCATTGCAATAGCCGTACAGGGACAGACCCGCGGCAAAACCCATGGGATCGCAGGAGAGCCAGCGGCCGCTGACTGGATCATAAGGACGATCCCAAATTCCATAAAATCCAGTGGGATCGATGTAATGTCCGCGCCAGGCCACGGCGGACGCGAGCTGACTGATATTCGTCAACGGTTGCGCCGTGAATCCGGGCAACGGACCATAAGCGCCAACATGCGCAGCATTCCAGCTTAAGGTGGCGCTACTGCCGGCGCCCGTGATGGTGGCCAGCCCGTTGCCAAAGCCGTCATTCAAAATGCCAGTCGCGGTGCCACCAGAGTCGAAGACAGTAGCCTCAAGCCCGCCGGTCCCCTGCATTCCGCCTAAGCGTTCGTTCATATCAGGCCCATAAACTTTCCAAGCCTTGGCTCCGTTGACTGACACTCCAATTTCAAGAAATTCGACCTGCGGATCGTAAATCGAATTGACGAACGTGGCCGACCCGCTCGCAGCGTTGTTCACGATGGGCTGGTTTGCCGTCATCACCCGGCGACCCAAGCCATCGTAAACGGCGACCCAATCGTAGCCATTATTCGAACCGTCTCTTTGTGATACTTTGATGAGCCTGCCTTGCGCATCCCAGAAGAGGCCTTGGGCGCCCCCGGTCCATGAACGCAGAATAACGTTGCCCTCGGCATCGTAGCTGTTGGCTACATTCCCCGTCGGCGTCGTCCCGGCCAATTGGTCATCCGGATTGACGCGGCCCAGGGCGTCTTCCGCCGCAGTCCGCTCCCAGGAGCCGGGCGCGCCGGTGCCGACCTTGGCATCGGTCCGCACACCCAAGCCCGGATTATTGCCGTCGAAGGCATAATTGAGCGTGCTCTCCGTGCCCGATGTGGGCGAAAAGTTCTCGCTCGTGAGCTGGTCGCGGCTGTTGTAGAAATAGCTGCGCGATTCATTCCAGGAATCGGTGCGGAGCACCTGGTAAAGGTTCAACGTGCTGTTTCCGCGCCAGCCCATGGCGTCGATCATCACCGGATTCCCGTTGATGGAATTGGTCTCATGGGTGATGCGGCCCACGCCATCGCGGGTATCGATCGTAAGGGTGCGGAACGGACTGGTCCGGCTGTTGAGAAGTCCATTGTCCCCGTAGGCGTACGAATAGTTGAGGGTGGCCAAGCCGGAGCCGGTATTGCCGGGAGCCGCCACCTTGGTCAGCAGCCCGTCGCCGCGGTAAGTGTAAACAAAGAGCGGCGAGGATGAATTGGAAATGGACGAGCTGCCCTCGTTGAGCGAAACACGGCGGCCGGCCGCGTCCCAAGTCTGCGTGACGCTGGCCAGGGTCACACTCGAGTCGGGCAAGGTGACGGTATCGGTGAGGAGCTGGCTGTTGCCGTCGTAGCTGCGGGTGACGAGGGTGTGCGGGCCGGCGGCATTCGCGGTGGAGCTCTGATCGACCGTAAGAAGGTTGCCGCGATTGTCGTAGCCGTAAGTGGTGGCAGAATTATATTGCGGCAGCGTTCCGGCGGTGGCGTCGGCCGTCGTGATCGTAGTGGTACGCAGAAAATCGTCGTACCCCCGCGTGGCGGTCCGGAGATGGTTCCCGCTTGAGTCCGTCAGGGTCGCAGTCTGAAGCAGGCCGATATCTTCGCCGGACGTGAAATAGCTGTAGGTGTAATTGCGGGTGCTGAGGGAGCCGGAGGCGAGGGTCTCGCTCGTCTTTTGACCGAAGGCGTTGAACGCCTGCGTCTGGGTGAGCGAGCCGTCAGGCATGACGCGGGTGAGCAGGTCGCCGGCGCCATTGTAGGTGAAATGAATCACGGCGTTGTCGGGCAGGGTCTGCGAGGTGAGCTGGTGCAGGGCGTTGTAGCCGTAATTTGTGGTGTGGCCAATGGCGTCGGTGGACGAACTGAGGTTGCCGGCCAGATCGTAGGCGTTGAGGGTGAAGGTGAGGTCGCCGTTGACCGTTAGGACCGGGCGGTCGAGCGTGTCGGTGTAAACCCGGCGCGCGGTCTGGCTGGGCGAGCCGGAGGGCGTGCCGTTGACCGTGAGCACGGAATTGTTGTCCGCAGAATAGCTGAAAGTGCTAAGGCGGATGACGGTGCCCGTAGTATGGTCGATCACGCCGGTGGCCACGGGTCGGTTGAGGGCATCGGAAATGGTGATGGCAATATCGCCCACGCCGTTTTCCACCCCGACGGTCTTGTCGCTGGCAGTGTAGATGTAGGCGGTTGCCCGCTGGGCGGAGCTGGAGGTGGCGGGCGGACCGACCACAAGCCTGGGGCGGTTCAGCCCGTCGTAGGTCGTGGTGGTGGTGTAACCATCGACATCGGTGTGGCTGATGAGATTGCCGCGGCAGTCATAAATGCTGGTCTCGGTGGCGAGAGTGGTGCTGCCAGCGTTTTTGAGCGTGCGGGTGACGGTGTAGTGGGCGTCGTCGTAAGTCGTGGTCGAGGTGGTGAAATCCGAAGTGCCGTCTGAACGCGTCTCCGTGGAGAGGCGGCCATCGGTCTGGTAGCGCCATTTGAGCACGGAGTGGTCGGGATTTTGCTGTTTCGAGAGCTGGCCGGCCTGGGTGTAGGAATAGTAAGTGACGCCGCCGCGCGGATCGGTGTAGGTCGCCACCTTGCCGCCGGGTTCGTAAGTCCAGGATTCGGAGCGCAGAAGGATGCCGGTTGCAGTGCCCTGGTAAGTACTCTTGCCGGTCAGCTCGTTGTCGGCGTCGTAGGTCATGGTCGTGACATTGCCCAGCGGATCGGTCTCGGTGGTAAGATTGCCGGCAAAGTCGTAGCCGTAGAAGGTCTTTGCAGTGAGGAG
>DASRHD010000430.1:0-4092 GCA_035650695.1 Opitutaceae bacterium | reverse complement strand
GCAGCGCTCGGCTTCGTCCATGTAATGGGTGGTGATGAGGACGGTGAGCCCTTCGGCGGCGAGCCGGTGAATCTCGTCCCAGAAATCGCGGCGGGCCCGCGGATCGACGCCGGCGGTGGGTTCGTCGAGGAGCAGGAGCTGCGGCGCATGGAGCAGGCAGGCGGCGAGGGCGAGCCGCTGCTTCCAGCCGCCGGAAAGCTCGCCGGCCAGCTGCCGGCTGCGGCCTTTCAAGCCGAGGCGCGCCACGCTGCGCTCGACCGCCGCGGGCCGGTCCGGCACGTCGTAGACGCGGGCGATGAAATCCAGATTTTCGCGGATGCTGAGGTCCTCATAAAAGCTGAAGCGCTGGGTCATGTAGCCGACATGCCGCTTGATCTCGGTCTGCTGGCGGCGCACATCGTAACCCAGGCAGGTGCCGTGGCCGGCATCGGGCGTGAGCAGGCCGCAGAGCATGCGGATGAACGTGGTCTTGCCGCTGCCGTTGGGACCGAGGAATCCGTAGATTTCGCCGCGGTGCACCTGGAGATTGATCGTGTCGACCACCGTCTTCTCGCCGAACCTTTTCGTCACGCCGGCGACATCAATGGCGAGTTCGGGCGCGGCCATGGCTCAGGGCGTGACGTCCGCCGGCTGGCCGGGATGCAGATCGCGTGCCTCCCCGGCCGGGAAGACCGCCTCGACCATGAAGACGAGCTTGGCGCGGTTGCCGCGGTTATAAAGCACGGGCGGGGTATATTCCGGTTGCGGTGAAAGATAGCTGATCCGGGCGGTGAGGGGGGCGGCTCCGTCGAGGCTGACGTGGACCGTCTGGCCGGGATGGAGGGCGGCGAGATCCGGCTCCGGCACGAAAAAGCGGACCTTGAGATTGGCCGGCGGGAGAAGGGTGACGACGGGAGTGCCGGCGGACACGAATTCACCCACCCGGTAAAGCGTGTCGTAGACGAGGCCGGCACAGGGCGCGGACTGGGATTTTTGCGCGACGCTCCAATCAGCCTGGGCCAGGGCGGCCTCGGCGGCGGCGATGGCGTCGGTGCGGCCGCCGAGCTGCGCCGTCTGAAGTTCAGCTGCGAGCTGATCGGCGGCATCCAGGTTGGCTTCATGGCTGAGGCGGGCGCGATCGAGTTCGTCGGCGGTGGCGGCGCCGGAGGCAAAAAGTTTTTCCTGCCGGGCCAGCTCGCGTCCGGAGAGTTCGGCGGTGGCGCGGGCCTGGGCCAGCCGGGCCTCCAGGGCGGCAAGCTCGCTTGGGCGCTGGCCCTTGCGCAGATCATCCACGCGGGCGGCGGCCTGACGCCGCGCGTCCCCTTCGGCCGCATCATCGAGAGCGAAGAGCGGGGCGCCGGCCTCGACTTGGGCCCCCTTCTGCGCCGTAAGGGCCCGCAGCTGCCCGGCCAGCGGCGAGGCGACGTAGACGAATTCGCCTTCGAGGTAACCCTGATAGCGGCGGACGGAGTCGCGGTGGCAACCGGAGGCGAGGATGAGCGCGGCCGCCAGGAGGGGAGGGAAACGGAGGAATTCAGCGGACAAAAAGTTTTTCATGGTCTTTGCGGCCGGTGGAGGTGAGGAGCCCACGGAAGAAGAGATCGAGCGCGCTTTGCAGGACTTCGGGCGGGGTGAGGTGCAGGCGGCGCTGGGCATCGGGCTGCATCAGATTTTGCACGGCATGAAGATAAAATTCGACGGCGAAGGCGGCATTGATGTCGTCGCGCACCGCTCCGCTGGCCTGCCCCTCCTCGATGAAACGGCCGAAGATATAAGGAATGTTGCGGTTGCGCATCTCCTCGATGCGGCGGTGAAGATCGGGGGCAAAACGCTGGAGGTCGCGCAGCTTGGCCGGGTTGAGTTCGGCGAAGCGTTCCATCATGCCGCCGAGAAAGCCACGGAGCTTTTCCGCCAGGTTCAGGCGCCGGTCGCGCAGGACCGCCTCGGCATCGCGCCGGATCTCGGCGGCCATGTCTTCAATGACCGCGCCGACGATGGCGTGTTTGCTGCGAAAATACAGATAGAGCGTTTTCTTGCTCATGCCCAGCTCCGTCGCCAGGTCGGCCATGGTGAAACGCGTGTAGCCGTGGACCAGAAGGAGCCGGCGAGCCTCGATCAAAATCCGGGCGCGGGGATCGGGAGAGGGCTCGGCCGGGAAAGGGGGAAAGGAGGGAGCGGATAAGGCCATAAACCAAGGAAACTAAAATAGTATTCATGGTTTCCAACGCAAGAACCGAATGAGGCCAACAAAAAACCGGGCGCGTCTGCGCCCGGTCGGAGGGGGAACGATCGGCTCAGTGGCGTTCCCAGTTGCCGCCGCGTTCGCTGCGCTCGCCGCGATGCTCGCGATGGCCGCCGCGGAAACCGCCGCCGCCGCCGCGTCCGCCGCTGAAACCGCGACGCTCGCCGCCTTCAAACGACCGGGCCGGGCGTTCCTCTTTCGGGCGTGCCTCGTTGACGGTGATATTGCGGCCTTCCATGGGGTGGCCATGGAGCTTTTCGATGGCCTTCTGGGCGTCCTCGCCTGTCGCCATGGTGACGAAGGCGAAACCGCGCGAGCGGCCGGTGAATTTGTCGAAGATCAGGTCAACGGCGGTGACGCCGCCGGCCTGAGAGAACAGGTCCTGAAGGTCCTGGGCGGTGGTGGCAAACGGGATGTTCCCCACGTAGAGCTTTGTGTTCATCTGCTAGATTCGCCTGCGCTGTTCCTGCCCGTTCCCGACTATCGAGTTTCAAATCATCACTGAAGCTGACGTTCATCTGACAATTCACCAAGCTGAGGAGCAATCAACAAGCGGGGCGGAGGATTGGCCGGCCTCCCCGGTGAGGCAAGCCAATTTGGCACGGGGCCTTCACGCAACTTGACCCGCGGGGCCGACGTCATTTCAATGCCCACCTTCCCCGTCTTATGTCGTCCCCCCCGGCCTTTCGCCACCTTGTCCTGCTCGCCCTGGCGGGCACGGCCGTGCTTTTTTGCCGGGCGGCGGATCTCACGGCGAATTCACCGTTCATGCCGCCGGGGGGAAGCGGCGCGGCCGATGCGGGCGCGCCGCCGCCCAATTCGCCGGTGGAATTGCACGGCATCGTGGCCACGCCCGACGGTTACAAATTCGACCTGTTTGATGCCGCCAATCACAAGGACACCTGGGTGGGGTTCAACGAGACAGGCAAGCCCTACGTGGTGCATTCCCACGATATTGCGCACAACCGCATCACGGTGGAATATGAGGGGCACGAATTCACCCTGACTTTGCCACAATCGAAAATCACCCCGATGGGTGCGGGGATGGCAACGAACATGCCCGCGCCGATGATGCGGTCGCCGGTGATGCCGCCGCAGGCGGGCGTCACGCCGGCGATGAACAATGAGGATGAGCGGCGCCGCATCGAACTCATCACCGAAGAAATCCGGCGCCGCCGGGCGCTGCGCGCCGCCCAGCAACGGCAGCAGTTCCCGCCGCAGACCCCCGGCCAGCCGGGGATGCCGACCGCGCGCTGAGCCCGCGGTCCGGTCGCGGGGCTGGTCGCGCCGGCGGCAAAAATTGTTCGTGAAATTGCCGGGCCGGCGCCTAGCGTCTCTGCTTTCGGCGGGCCATGGTGGCGCGCGCCGATCGCAATGCTCACGACAGCACAGACGGGTGCGAGATACACCAATGGCGAATTGATCCGACGGCTTTTTGCCCTCGCTTGGCGCTACCGCCTGCGCTGCTGCCAGGTGCTCGGCCTCCAGCTGGTCCTGCTCACCCTCGGCCTTTTCGGCCTGAGCTTCACTGGCATCGGCATCGATTTCATCCGCCACAAGGTCGAGCACGCGCCGTTGCCGCCGAACAAGCTTCACCTCGCTTTGCCGGAGAGCTGGCCGGCACTCCATGTCCTGGCCTTGATCGGCGGCTGCATTCTCGGCTTCGCCGCCATCCGCGCCGCGCTCAACTATTTTTACACCCTGCTGCTCAACCGCTTGACCCAGCAGGAGCTGGTGGTCCATCTCCGCGACGAGGCCTACAGCAAGCTCCAGCGGCTGAGCTTTCGCTTCTTCGACGCCAACACCACCGGCTCGATCATCACCCGGGTGACCGGCGACGTCCAGTCCGTGCGGATGTTTCTCGAACAGGT
>DASRHD010000429.1:0-4722 GCA_035650695.1 Opitutaceae bacterium | reverse complement strand
AAGGGCGAATGGTGGCTGTTCGATGTACGTCTGCTCGTACCCCTGCCCGACTCGCACTAACGCCGCCGCTTCAGGCCGCCGCGGCCGGAAGAAAATCTTAAAATGACCGGCGCGGTGGCGTTTTTCGGAAAGTTCACCATTTTACCGCTGGGTCATGCGTTTTCCGGCGATGCTGGCCGCACCGAGGAACGCGATGAATCTGGAAACGTTTATGGTGGCTTACTTGCCCACCGCCCTGATCGCGGGCGTGCTCGGCGTGATCGCGATGGAAGTCGCAATGTGGTTGATCACCCGCAAGGGCGCGACCCGGGCCAATATGGTGGTGGCCCTCGGCAGCCTCATCACCCGCTCGCGCGAACATGCCGCGCTGGTCGGCGCCATTTTGCACGTTCTCTCCGGCATGATCTTCGCCCTGCTTTACGCCTGGGTGATGTGGAAGTTCGGCATCACTCATGTGCGAAGCTCGCTCACCGCTGGGGCGCTGTTCGGCACGTTGCAAGGCGTCGTGGTCAGCCTAATGCTGGTCTGGGTCGTGGCCGATCAGCACCCGCTGGAAGAATTCAAGGAGGCCGATCTGGCCATCGGACTCATCCATATCGTGGGCCACATGGCGTTTGGCGCCGTGGTCGGCTTGGTGATCGGGCTTTCGCCGCTGTGAAATAATTCATCCCTGCGGTATCAACAAAAAACCCGCCTCCGGTCGGGAGGCGGGTTCGAAAAAGGAATCCAGTCGCAGCGCTTAGAAGCCGGCCGTGATTGCAACCGAGAACCAACCGTGGTTGCGCGGCGTTCCGAAGGGCGCCTTGTTATTGCCGGCGTAATGCCCGGCCAGGGTCAGCGTGGTGCTGGCGGCCAGCTTGTACGGCAGGCTGACGTCTGCACCGTAATAATTGTACGATTCGTGGACATGCGGCCCGCGCAGGTCCGGCGTGGCGTCGTGCGCCGAGGTGGTGCCGAGATAAACGCTGAAGTCGAGCTCGGAGCCGATCGCGGCCAGCGGCAGGGCATAGCCCAGCGAGCCTTGGACGGTATCCGCTTTTAAGATGAAATCGTGATAGTAAAACACGCTCGGGGAGAAGCCCTCGATCGTGTAAGTGGCGCCGACGCCCGGTTCAAAGGAATCCTTTGCCCCGTCGATCCGGTTGGGCCGGGTGGTGGAGAATTCCGGATACCAATAATAGGTTGCCACGCCCTGGAGGGAGAGCTCCTTGGTCACGGCGTATTTGTAACCGCCGTAAATATCGACCTCGTTCTGCTGGCCGCCGGTGAGCGGCTGGCTGGTCCAGACGCCGAGATCGAAGTTGTTGGAATCCACCTCCACGGATGGCTGAAATGCATCCTTGGTGTTTTTGATGCCGCGGAAGACATATTCCGAGGTATAGCTGAAGCTCGTTGTGACCGAGTAATCGAGCTTCGGTCCGCTGGGCTCATCCGCACGCACGCTTGCGCCGGCAAGAAGAGCCGCGATGATGATCGCTGGTTTTTTCATAGTAGTCGTTTTCTGATGTAGTTGACAAGTCGCCCGGCCGGTGGGCCGGGCAAGCATGGAGTTGCAGGGAAAGGCCTTACACTTCCATCCTTGAGACCGGTTGACCGAGCCGGTCCGAACAAGTTCCAGAAATCTTTCTATTTAGTTACAGATGAATAAGTTTAATAAAATAAAACTCGCCGCCGGCCTGCTTGGCTTGAGCGGCGTGGCGCTGGGGGCTTTCGGTGCGCATGGGCTGAGTTCGCAGCTGGCCGCACGCGGCACCGTGGCGATGTGGGAAAAGGCCGTAATTTACCACCTGGTCCACGCAGTCGCGGTGCTGGCCGTCGCTATGGCTCCCGCCAGCCGGCGTTGGCTTGGGCGGGCCGCGGTTTGCTGGGCCGTGGGGGTGGTGTTTTTTTCCGGCTCGCTTTACCTGCTCGCGCTCGGCATGTCGCCGCGCTGGCTCTGGCCGGTGACGCCGGCCGGCGGGTTGCTCTTTCTCCTCGGCTGGGGTTTTGTCGTGGCCGACAGCCTGTGCGTGCCTTCCGCGGAAAAGAATTGACCATGCACTTGCCCAAAGATCTGCGCGCGGCGCTCGAGGCGGTGCGCCGCGTCGGTCGGCCGCGCCTCGTCGGTGGCTGCGTGCGCGACTGGCTGCTCGGGCTGGAACCGAAAGACTTCGATGTCGAGGTCGGCGGCGCGAGCTTCGAGCAGTTGTTGGCGGTGCTCTCCCCTTTCGGGGCGACGGATGTCGTCGGCCGGAGTTTCGGCGTGATCAAGCTCCGCCTCGCCAGCGGCGAGACCGACTTCAGCCTGCCCCGCCGGGAATCGAAAACCGGCGCCGGCCACCGCGGTTTTGCCGTCGCGCCCGACCCTTCGCTCGGTGATGCCGAGGCGGCAGCGCGGCGCGATTTTACGGTCAATGCCATTGCCTACGATCCCTTTGGCGGCGCGCTGATCGATCCGCTCCGGGGCGAGGCCGACCTGCGGGCCAAGCTTCTCCGCCACGCCGGCCCGGCATTCGCCGACGATCCCCTGCGGGTGTTGCGTGCCGTCCAGCTCGCCGCGCGCTTCGATTTTGCGCTCGCGCCGGAAACTGCCGCACTCTGCCGCGCCATGACCGCGACCTATGCCGAATTGCCGCCCGAACGCGTGTGGGGGGAGTGGGACAAATGGGCGGTCAAGTCGGCCAGGCCCTCGCGCGGACTCGCCGTGCTGGAGGAGACAGGCTGGCTGCGGCATTTTCCGGAAATTGCGGCCCTGCGCGGCACCCCCCAGGAACCGGAATGGCATCCGGAAGGCGATGTTTTCACGCATACGCAACTCTGCCTCGACGCCCTTGCCCGACTCACCGAATGGCAGGCCGCCGACGCGCCCCGCCGCCGTTTTCTCAGCTTCGCGGTGCTGTCGCACGATTTTGGCAAGCCGGCCACGACCGAGCGCGCGGAGCGCCGCGGCCGGCTCCGCTGGACCAGTCCGGGCCACGAAGCGGCGGGTGGTCCGCTGGCAGAGGCCTTTCTCCAGCGAATCGGCGCGCCGCGCGAAATCGCCGGTCTCGTCGTTCCGCTCGTCGTCCACCATCTCGCGCACCAGCACGGTCGCACCGAGTTCACCGACGCCAGCGTGCGGCGGCTCGCCCGCCGCCTGATGCCGGCGACGATCGACGATCTTTGCCTGGTCATGCTGGCCGATCACGAGGGGCGGCCGCCGCTGCGCCCGCCGGAGACCCTGGCCCGGATCAACGAGCTTCGCGCCTGCGCCCACGCGCTGGCGTTGGAAGCGGCCGCGCCCCAACCGATCATTCTCGGCCGCCATCTCCTCGCCCTCGGGCTCACGCCCGGCCCGGCCTTCAAAAAAATCATCGAGGCCTGCTTTGAGGCCCAGCTTGACGGCGCCTTTGTTGATGAAGCCGGCGGGGTGGCTTTTTTGAAAAACTATTTGCGCGAACACCCCTCCGGCGTAGCTTGACCGGCTTTTAAAATTTTCGACGCCATGCCCGCCTCCACTCTCACCGCCGCCCAGTTGACCCAGCTTGATCAGCTCAAGCAATTCACCAAGGTCGTCGCCGACACCGGCGATTTTCAAAGCATGAAGGCGTTTGCGCCGCAGGATGCGACGACAAATCCTTCGCTCATTTTCAAGGCAGCCGGCCTGCCGGATTATGCCTGGCTGCTCGACAAGGTTCTCCACGACGCCGGCAGCGGCCCGACCCATGCGCAGGTCATCGATCGGCTGCTCGTCGCTTTCGGCCTCGAAATTTTGCAGATCGTGCCAGGCCGTGTTTCCACCGAAGTGGACGCCCGGCTCTCGTTCGATCGCGAGGGAACGGTGGCCAAGGCCCGCGAAATCATCGGGCTGTACGCCAAGGCCGGCGTCGGCCGCGAACGCATCCTGATCAAGGTCGCCTCGACCTGGGAGGGCATCAAGGCCGCCGAGCAGCTCCAGCGCGAAGGCATTCACTGCAACCTCACCCTGCTTTTTTCCTTTCCCCAAGCCGTGGCCTGTGCCGAGGCCGGCGTCCAGCTCATCTCGCCGTTTGTCGGACGCATCCTTGACTGGTACAAGAAAAGCACCGGCAAAACCTATTCCGCCGAGGAGGACCCGGGCGTCATTTCCGTCCGAAAAATTTATGCCTACTACAAAAAATTCGGTTACCACACCGAGGTGATGGGCGCCAGTTTTCGCAATAAAGACGAGGTTCTGGCCCTGGCCGGCTGCGACCTGCTCACGATCAGCCCGGCGCTCCTCGCCGAACTCCAGGCGTCCACTGCACCGGTCACGCGCCACCTCGACCCCGCCGCGGTCCAGGTCGCCCCGATCGAACGGGTGAGTTTTGACGAGAAGGCTTTTCGCTTCGCCCTCAATGAGGACGCCATGGCCACGGAAAAGACCGCCGAGGGCATCCGGCTTTTCGCCGCCGACATCGTCAGGCTCGAGCAACTCATCGCCCAAAAACGCGGCTGACCATCGCGCCGGCTGCGAAGATAAGATTGCGCGGAGGCGTCTTCGCGCTTTTGCGTAGGACATGCGCCGCGCCTTTCAGTGGGACCTTGCCCGTCAGGTCGAGCGGTTGGATTTTTTGCTCAAATGGCTGCCGCACTATGCTGAATGGGGCTATGAAGAGCTCTATTTGCATCTGGAGGACGCGGTGGAATTTCCCCGCCTGCCCGGCATCGCGCGGCGCGACGCCTATTCGCAGAAACAGTTCGCCCTTCTGGTCGAAACTGCCGACCGCGCCGGCATCCGCGTCG
>DASRHD010000428.1:0-21307 GCA_035650695.1 Opitutaceae bacterium | reverse complement strand
CCTTCGGTTCGACCAGAATCAGGCCGTACATGCCGTTGCCGACGTGCATCGGCACCGGCGCGGTGGCGCAGTGATAAACGTAGAGTCCGGCGTGCAGGGCGGTGAACGAAAACTGCGAGGAATGTCCGGGAGCGGTGAAGGAGGAGGTTGCTCCGCCGCCCGGACCGATCACGGCATGAAGATCGATGTTGTGCGGCATCTTCGAGCTGGGGTCATTGTTGAGATGAAACTCCACCAGGTCGCCTTCGCGGACGCGGATAAACGATCCGGGCACCGTGCCCCCGAACGTCCAGAAGGTATAGGTCACGCCATCGGCCAGACGCTTCACCACTTCCTTGACCGTGAGATCGACGATGACATGAGCGGGATGGAGGCGGCCGATCGGCGGCGGGACATTGGGCGGCGCGGTAAGAATGGCGTTCTCAACCGGCAGTTCGTCAGGCGCGGCCGGAGCCGACTGGGCCCGCCCGCCCGGCGGAAGCACGCCAAGAGCGGCAATGGAACCAATCGCCAGCATCTTCTGGATGCGGTGCGGTATGAAATTTGAAGGCGCATTCATGGCGTGGGAATGCCGCCAGAATAGTCCAAAATGCCAAAACCGGCCTTGATGCCGGTCAAGGCTTCAACGAATTGACCGGTGCCGGGCCCGGGAACAAGGCGAGGTCGGATTAAGGCACTTTTAGCCGGCCGGAAAACTTCTCCCGGCACCCTGGACTCCATGCCGTGCAGGCCGCGCCACTGCGGCCGCATAAGCACGGCGAAAACGGGAAAATAACACCGAAGCAGATTTGAGCAAAAATCACTATACATCGCATTACGATATATTTTCCCGTCCCACTTGGGAATTGGCGTCGCCGCTGTATTTGACTAAAGAATTTCCCTAGGTCGCACCCGCCTTCAATTGTTTTGCCGGGCAACTTGTCGACCATCGCCGGGTCGCCGGCCCGGATGGCGATCGAGACTTCAGCGGATTGGCAGACGCCACGTCAGCGCCAGCAGCGCGACAAAACCGGCGCCCAGAACCAGCTCTCCCTTGCCCACTCCGCGAGCGCTTATCCTCGGCTGGGGATAAACGAGATAAACCGCTGTACGGCACAGTAGCACGCCTAGCGCAATCACCGCAGCGAGCGGCATCAACCCCGCCGCATAAAGCCACCCGCCTCCCCCCATCGCCGCCGCGGCGGCAAGCAATGCCGGCCAGGGCCGGTTCCGGCCGGTCTTGGCTGATCGCAAATAGGCGCGCACGAACAGAACGGTGGGCACGGCGCGGCCGCAGGCGGCAAAGACCAGAGCCCCGGCGATTTTTGACCCGTCTCCGGCCGCGGCGGCCATTGCGCCGGGCAGGCAGGCGAACGCAATCGCGCCGGCGATCTCCGCCGCTTCCTCCCGAGCCGAACCCCGCAGATCGAAATAAAGAAAAAATCCCGCCGCCAGGGTGGCAGGCGCCAGCCAGAGGAGCCAGGCCGAGCCGCCGGTTACCACGGCGGCGACAGAGGCCGCTACCACGAGCCCCCCGCACCACACCAGCGGGCCGCGCGCCGCCAGCCGCCGCTCAAGGCGGCTGTCCGTCAGTGCGATTTTGAGCGGGCGGCGGGAAAAGAAGGCCGCCAAGCACGCACCCGCGAGGCAAAGGCCGGTTCCCGACGGCGCAAGCAAGATGCCGAGCAGAAGGGGCTCCAGCACCAGCGACCAGCTTCCGTGCTCCTTCGGCCGCACGAGCTGATGCCAGCGCTCGCACCGCCCCGCCGGTGGGCCGATCGATGCCACATCCATGTTCATTGCCGCAACTTTAACGGCGGCCAGCCGCCGACGCCTTGATCGGGATCAACGGCAGGCGTGGTTTGCCGTCTCACAGCCGGTCTTTTTCCGCCACCAGATCAGCATACGCTGGATTGCGCCTGATGAAATCCGCCACAAACGAGCATTGCGGAACAATTTTCCAGCCCAGCCGTCGCGCCTCCTCCAGCGCGGCCCGCGCCAGGGCCGCCCCGACGCCCCGGCCGCGCAATCCTTCGGGGACATACGTGTGCTCGATAATTACCCGGCCGTCCTCCGGAACGTAGCTGAGAAAAGCGAGATGAGCGCCGTCCTGCGCCTCGAAGCGTTGCCGGTCGGGATGGTGATGAATGGAAAGTGGCGCCACGGACATGACAATAACCTCGCCAGAATAAGTCGGCCGGCCGATTCCAATTTGCAACTCTCCGTGCGACCGACCCCGCCGCTTTACGGCGCTTTCTGCAACGGGGCGCGATAAATCAGAACTTTTGCCTCTTGCCCGGGCTGCTGCGGCACGGTTACGAAATACTCGCCGGTTTCGGGAACGAAGCCGCAATTGCGGCCTCCCGGCGCAGTCGCAATCGTAGCAATATTGCGGTAGTGATCCGCATCGTCCTGCTGAACCACGCTGGTGACTCCTTCGCCGCAGGCGACATAAACGCGCCGGTTGGTGACGTCGAACGACAGATCGTCGGTGTCCCGGCCGATGTCCACCGCGGCCACAGTCTTGCCCGTGTCGGTGTCGATTACCAGCAACTTGGCCGGGCGGCGGCAACCGACGAAAAGCCGATGGGTCGTCGCATCGTATGCCGCCGGATATTCGCCTGCTGCGCCCTCGAATTTCCAAGCCGTGACCACGGCCGGCTTTTCCCGGTCCAGCACGCTGACTCCGTCTGTGCTGGGAGTGCAGACGAAAACCCGGTGACCGCCATCTTCCAGCGCGAATCCTTGCGGTTTCGGCGATTTTATTTCCGCCAAAACCTTCGGCCCAGTGAGGTCAATCGGCGTGATACCGACATTGGGCGAGCTCATGCAGCCCGCCAGAAGCTGATGGGTGCGGGCATCGTAGTGCAGCTCGTCAACGCTGGACGGCATGGGCAGCGAGGCGAGTGATTTGAACGTGCGGGCGTCGTAAATTTGGACGGTTTTGCCGCGCGAGACGCAGAGCAGTCCCTCGTCCGCGGCAAAGCAGATCGCAGCCGGCTTGTCGCCAGCCAGGCTCTGTTCAACCTTGCCGGTGTCCAGATTAACGACCTCCACCGTTTTATTGGTCGAAGCGCAGAGAAACAACCGGTGGTTCTTTCCATCGGCCGAATGATGGTTAAAGCCTCCTGTCACGCCCGGCAGCGGGATGGTTTTGGCCAGCACAAGCGGGCCGGTCTCCTCGGCATGGGCAAACGATAGAGTGGCAAAAAGGGCGATGACGCCGAGAGAAAGGATTTTCATAAGCAGGGATCGGTTAATTTTTGAGTTTTATCGCCAATCCAATCGCCGCGGCAATCAGCACCAGGATGGGCTCGGGAATTTTTTTTACTCTCCAACAAAGAAACAAAGTCGCCAGCGCAACAAACGCCGTCGGAAGATCAACAACCGAACGGCGGGCGAGAACCAGCACCGATCCACCGATGGCGCCGACCGCGGCCGCGGTGATGCCGGTGACAAAGGCGGCGATCGCCGGCCGTTTTCCATGTTTTTTGAAGTACGGCGCCAGAATTACGGTACAAAGGTAGCAGGGAAGAAACGTCCCGATCGCAGCCATGACCGCGCCACCTAGGCCATCCACGATGTATCCGATGAAGCCAACCGTAATGACGACTGGCCCAGGCGTGATCATCGCGACCGCGACCGCATCGACAAATTGGTGCTCGTTGAGCCAGTGATATTGCTTCACCACTCCGCCGTAAAGGAACGGCACAATGGCCAGCCCGCTGCCGAAGACGAACGCCCCCGCTTTGGAAAAATAAAGCAGAATCGTCCAGAGCACTCGGGATGAGCTGACCGCGGCGGTGCCCCCCATTGAGATGGCGAGCGGCCAGGCCAAGCTGGGGGCTTTTCCTTGAAGTTTCGGCGGCGCCTTTACCAGCCAGACGACCAGGCCGGCCAATAAAATCAGCAGGACCTTTTCGGACTCGGTGACAAACGTGGTGATCGCCACCACGGCAAAAATTGACCACAGCAGCCAATCGCTTCCCACCGTTTTTTTTGTCAGCTTGACCGCGCTGTTGGCAATAATGCCGATCACACAGGCCCCCACGCCGTAAAACACCGCCTGCATCCAGGCGAGGCCGCCGTAACGGACATAAGCCCAGCCCAGCGCCACAACCATGAAAAATGAGGGCAACACGAAACTGACTCCGACCAGCGTCGCGCCGAGGATGCCATAGTGAACATAGCCGAGGTACATCGCCAGCTGCGCCGCCAGCGGTCCGGGCGCCAGCTGGGCAAAAGCCAGGCCTTCCTTGTAGTCCGTCTCGGTAAACCAATCTCTCTTCTCCACCAGATCACGGTGCATGTAGCCGATCAGCGCGACGGGGCCGCCGAAGCCCCACGAGCCAAGTTTCAGGGCATAGGCCGCCAGTTGCCACAAGGAATAGGCCGGAACCTTCGGTGCAAAATTTGAAAC
Source organism: Opitutaceae bacterium (assembly GCA_035650695.1). Classification (GTDB taxonomy): domain Bacteria; phylum Verrucomicrobiota; class Verrucomicrobiia; order Opitutales; family Opitutaceae; genus DASRHD01. Next base: position 16,908 of record DASRHD010000428.1, on the reverse strand, counting down.
AAGGTTGGCCACGAATTAAGAACCTTTCACCTGCGCGTAAAGCGCGTCGAAGCAGGCAAAACCATGCCGCAGAATTTTTTCGTCGGTCCAGCCGAGGCGGGCCAGCCCCTCCAGCACCCGGTGAATGCCTTCGGCACCGGGAGCCTGAAATTTTCCGTCATGCAGATCGGCGTCGTGCACCATCTCCGCAATTTTTTCTAGCGCCCGATCATGCACGGAGAATCGCTTGAGCAACGTCTCAAAGGTGCAATCGTCGCCCTGGTGCGTCAGCTCGACGTCGGCCATGTCGTAGGGCACCGCCGCAGGGTGGTCCGTCGTCTTTGAACTGAAGACGAAGCGCGCCCGCGGGTCGATGAAGGTCTTGATCAGCCAAGCCGACCCGACCCGATCGACCTGCGGGTGTGGGCGCGTCAGCCAGACTCTTCCTTGAAAATCAGCGCGCTTTAAGGGCTGGGTTGGCCGCGCCTTTTTCCATCGCAACGCCTCAGCCTTTTGAAAAAGCATGCGTGCATCATGGGCTCGGGGACATTCGAAGAAATCGATCTTTTGAATCTCCGCGAAACGTCCGCACAACCTTTCCCGCTCGAGCGCAAAGGCTTCGCTCGCCTTTTTGCGATGGGCGCGCAGCAGCTGGGTCATATCCTGGATCAACGCCGCGTAATCCTCGGCGCGCGCGCCGTTGAACAGCGCCACCAGCCGTGCCTGCGGCAGGCTTTCGATTTCCTTGGCCCGGATCAGGGTGGCCTCGCCGCCGCCATCGTTGATTTGTTTGGCGAACCACTGGAACAGCTCGTAGTGCGCCGGCGTGTCGGGCAGGAGCGAGGCGGAAGTCTTAAGCGACACCGCGCCCGCCTTCTTTAGTTTGCGCCACAAATTCACCCGCAGGCTGTTACGGCCCGCAGGGAGGGCGTAAAGCAGAAGAAGCCAACCGGGAAAAGTCATCGTAATATTGATTTCGATTGAAATACATGTAACACTACCCCTGCTATGTCACCCCGAAAACTGCTTTTGGCAAAAAATATCGTCAGTCTGGCCGCTGCCGGACTTCTCCTGGCCGCGGGCACCGCGAACGGCGCGGAATTGGGTTTCGATCCCGCGGTGATCGAAACGATCACGGGACTCAAGGGCACGCGAAGCGACGCGGAGGGCGTTTTTAAAGTCAGTGTCCCGCGCAAGGACGTGCCGGTCACGGTCGACGGCTGGAAGATACCGCCTTTCATGGGCCTGACCAGCTGGGCGGCGTTCAAGTCCGGCAAGACCTCGGAGGCAATGGTGATGGGGGATATTGTCCTCTTCCAAGACGAGGTGAATCCGGTCATGAGCGCAGCTCTCGATCACGGCTTGGAGGTTACGGCACTACACAATCACTTCTTCTTCGACCAGCCAAAGGTATATTTCATGCACATCGGCGGCGACGGGAAGCTGTCCGATCTGGCCGGGGGGGTTAAGGCCATCTTTGTCACCATTGCCAAAACACGCGAGGAAAACGCCCGGCCGGCGGAGGGGTTCGGACTCGCCTCTCTGCCTGAAAAAAGTTCAATCTCGGTCGGCCCGCTCGAGGCCGTATTAGGAGCAAAACCACAGCAAAGTGACGGCATGGTAAAATTCACCTTTGGGCGGGAAGTTACCATGGCTTGCGGTTGCACCGCCGGAAAGGAAATGGGTGTGAATACCTGGGCGGCATTTGCCGGCACCGACGACAATGCCCTGGTCGATGGCGATTTTGTGGTGACGGCAGAGGAGCTCCAACCGGTTCTGAAATCATTGCGGCGCGAAGGCATCAACATCGTTGCCATCCATTCCCATATGACGGAAGACACTCCGCACGTGCTCTTTTTTCATTATTGGGGCAGAGCCAAGGCCGCGGACCTGGCCGCCAGCGTGAAAAGGGCACTGGTTGTACAGGCAGGCATTTTCAGCCGGCAGACTAAATCGAACTCCAGATAGCCGGGAATTTCAGGGGTTGCTACGGCCGCGATCTTACCACCCCGGTACCGTAATCGAGTTTCTTATGAAAAAAATATTTTTACTTGTACTAACGGTTGCTCTCGGCGTTCCGGCGGGCGAGGCGAGCCTCACTCTCGCTCGCACCATTCCGCTTGGCGGAATCGAGGGGCGGATCGACCACTTCGGTTACGACCCCGCCGGCGGCCGCCTCTTCGTGGCCGCGCTCGGCAACAACACCGTCGAAGTGGTGAACCTGAAGCAGGGCAAAGTGGTCCATTCCATTTCCGGCCTTTCCGAGCCGCAGGGAATTTTCTTTGTGCCGGAATTCAACCGGCTCTACATCGCCAATGGCGGCGACGGCGCGCTGCGCATTTACGATGGCACCGATTTTTCTCCGATCACGACAGTCAAATTGGACGACGACGCCGACAATGTGCGCTACGACGCGGTGGCGAAGCGGATTTATGTCGGGTATGGCAGCGGGGCGATCGCCATCGTTGACGCAGCCAAGAATGTGAAGGCGGGGGAGATTCCGGTGAGCGCACACCCGGAATCATTCCAATTGGAAAAATCCGGCTCGCGGATTTTTATCAACGTGCCCGGGGCGCACAACGTCACGGTCGCGGACCGAAACGAAAAGATAACCGCCGGCAAATGGTCGCTCGGCCTGGTCGCCGCCAATTTTCCCATGGCGTTGGATGAAGCCGATCATCGCGTCTTCGTCGGCTGCCGGTTGCCGGCGCGTCTGCTGGTCTTCGACACCGAGGCGGGAAAAGAAGTCGCGAAACTCGACCTTCATGGTGACTGCGACGATGTTTTTTATGATCCGAGCCGGCATCAAATCTACGCCTCCTGCGGAGAGGGCTTCATCGACGTATTCGCCCAGGCCGATGCGGATCATTATTCGCTCAAGGAATCCATTCCGACCGTCCACCGGGCGCGCACCTGCCTTTTCGCGGACGATCATCTTTATCTCGCCGTGCCCCGGCGGGGCGAAGAGACGGCGGAGATTCGCGACTATTCGATCGGTCGCTAGGGCGGCCATCAATTCCGCGCGGTCCAGCTAATCGGCCGACGCCAGGTGCAGATCCTCCGCCACCGGAGTCAGCCGGGCGAGGGTGAGGGCGCCGATCGCCATGGCCAAGTCGCGCACGGCAACATCGAGGAACTGGCCGGCGGCGAGCAGGGAGAGGGCAATCAGCGCCAGCCACCCCGCGACGACAAACCCGCCGATTCTCGGCCGAAAGAAAACCAAAAAACCGGCGATAATCTCCACGATGCCGACCACCTCCATGAATCTGCCGGCGTTCGCTCCCAGGATGCGCGCGGCGTCCGGGTTGAGATAGGTCTCCCAACGGGTCAGCAAATTGGTGAATTTGTCCAGCCCGGCGACGATGGGCACGATGCCGTAGGTATAGTACAACGTTTGGTGAATCGTCCGCACCCGATGGTCTTCGACCGTCAAATTAACGGATGAAGGAAGAGAATGTGCATGCATAAGGCCCAAAACATGCTCCCCGGGCCGCCGTCCACCACCCGAGCCGTTTCCCGGTTGCGACACCGGCATATTTCCGGGTGCGAGCGCCCCCGCTATTCCCGCCGCCCTTCTCCCACAGAGGCTGCCGTAATCAGCCCGGATTTCGGGCCGCCGACCGGGAGTTTAGCATAGGCGGATTCCAGCGCAAAAGATTCCACATTATAAAAAGGAGAACCATGTCCCACGAAAAATATCAGAATTGCATCGAAGCATGCCAGGCTTGCGTTGTGGCATGCGAACACTGCGCCAGCGCCTGCCTGCAGGAAGATGACGTCAAGATGATGGCCCGCTGCATTGAGCTGGATCGGTCGTGCGCCGATATTTGTTCATTGGCCGCGCGGGAAATGGCACGGGGATCGGCCGTCCTCGGCCACGTCTGCCAGCTCTGCGCCGAAATCTGCGAGCTCTGCGGCGAGGAATGCGCCCGCCATCCTATGGACCATTGCCGGGAGTGCGCCCAGGCCTGCCGTCGCTGCGCCCAGGAATGCCAGAAAATGGCGGAAATGCCGGCCGGCAGCGGAATGCGCTGATCGGTCCGCGCTGCGGGGAGAGCCTCAGAAAAACCAAGCATCGTCAGGCGACGGCTTGAACAGCGCGCCGATGAAGCGCTCGAGTTCAAAGTTGACCTTGAAGATGACGTGGTCGGATCCGCGCGTCAGCCCGTAGCCGATGCCGACATTGTATTCGAAACCGCCGGGCAGCTCGCCCCAGACGGCGGGAAAGATATAATGCTGCTGGTCACGGAGGTGGTCGGGCTGATCGATCAGACCGGTCCCTCCATAAAATTCCAGGGCGGGGGAGAGGCGGCGGCCCCAACGATAACGCAGGGCCGCAACGTAGCCAAACTCGAAGCCCTGGTTGTGGCCTTCGCCCGCAAGGACTTTTTCAAACTTGGGATTCAACACAACCGCCAGGCGCCCGATGTCCTTCTCCAAAATCGGCCGTAACTCCAGCTCCCGCACCGCGTCGTCGAACTGCGGCGTTTTGTGCCACTCCAGTTCGGCGTACCAGCCGAGATCGACCGGCAGGGTGCCTTCGTCGAATAATCGTCCCCGCAGCCGAAGCTTGTCCCCGGCCCAGCGGAGGCCGTCACCGTTGGGTTGGGCGAGATTGAGGTAAAGCGCCGCCTCGATGCGATCCGTCAGGCCATACGTAACCTCGTAAGCGTTGTACCACAGATGCTGGCTGGCAAAAACGCCGTTCGAGGTGCCTTCCTCCGGTTCATTGTGGCCGGACGAAACCACCGCATTGGTCGTTTCGAGTTCGCCCATGCCCCGGGGGGTGGTGGCATAAGGATAGACCTCGAATTCCCACGGATCGACTTGAGCGAAGCTTTCGCCGCAGCCAAGCGTCAGAGCGGCAACAAGCAGAATGAAGCAAAAAGAAGTTTTCATCCTGAAGAAATTTACCGGGCCACGATCACCCCTTCGGGAACGTCGTCATGAAAATCGTCGAAGAAGTCGTAACTACCCGGAGCCAGGGCCGGCAGATGAACCGTCACGGTCCGGCCAGGCTCGACGACCTTTTCGCGGTTGAGCTTGAAGCTTTCGAATTCGATCCGCTCCTGGCTCGCGTTCACCACCCGGATAACGACGGATTGGCCCGCTGAAATTTCGATTTTTTCCGGAATAAATCGGTGGTGGTTGAAATTAATTTCAACGACTACGGGGGCCGATTTTTCAGCTATAACTGGCTGATAAATAGCAACTAAAATTAACGCCGCCAAACGAAGGAGAAGAGATTTTAAAGCCATAATGAGATTGAGACTGAGAACTAATACCATGTCGCACGAGCGGTTCCGTCAAGCGTTATTTTCTCTCTTCCGCTCCCTTTCTTAAAAAGCAGTGCCCCGCTCGTTCAAGAGCAGGCGAGCCCCTCGCCTGCCGGCAGGGAACCGCAGCGATGGCACGGCCGGAGCGACCGAACCGTGCCGGGATAAACGCGACCCGTTAGCTGCGCGGACTCAGCCGGGCCAATGAAAAAGCTCCCACGGCCATGACCAGATCACGGACCGCCACATCGACATAGGACCAGCCGGCGAGGAGCGAGAGGGCGATGAGCGTCAGCCAGACGGCCACGATGGCGGCGCCCAGGCGCGGCTTGGTCAGCACCAGCAGGCCGGCAATGATTTCGATGACGCCGACCGCCCGCATAAATATCTCGGGTCCAAAGGGAAGAAGGTGCGCCAGCGCGGGATTTAAATAGTTGCTCCAGTGCGTGAGCAAATTGGTGAACTTGTCCAAGCCCGCGACGATCGGAACGATGCCGTAGGTCAAACGGAGGATCTGGGTGACAAGCGATGAATCGTGGGTGGAAACGGTGGTGGGATTGACGGTGGTAGCCATGGGTTGAATGAGATTCGGCCGCCAGATGCTGGCTGCCGTTGTAGCATTGGATGCGGGCCGGGGCGGCGACGTTACAAAATTTCTGCGACGGCGCTCCTCGACCGGCGACGCGTTCAAGCGACGGCCAGAATGCGCGCCATGACCTGCGCAGTCAGGCGGTTGCACAAGGGGGCCTGGTAGGAAAAAAGCTCGGTGGTGGCGGCCCGCCGCAACAGCCGTCGTTTCAGCGCGTCTTTGGCCCGCATGAGGGAGATCTTTACGTCCGAAGCGGAAATTTTCAAAGACACGGCCGTTTCCCCGGTGGAGAGCTTTTCGACCTCGCGCAGCAGATAAACCGCACGTTGTTTCCGGGGCAATTCTTGCAGGGCGTTTTCCAGGAGGGATTTCATTTCTTTAAGGGTGAGGTGGTGCGCGCCGCTCTCGTCGGTACCGAGGGTCACATCGGGCGAGACGGGCTCGGAGGCAGGGGCGGATCGGGACTGGCGAAGAAGGCCGAGGCACTCGTTGATCATGATGCGAATCAGCCAGGTGGAGAAGGCGGCGCGGCCGCCGAAGCGTTTGAGGCCGAGAAAAGCCTTCACATAGCTGTTCTGCATCGCCTCCTCCACCAGGGAAGGGTTGTGCAAGTAGGCCATGCCGACGCGAAAGAGCCGCTGATTGTAGCGACGGACGAGAATTTCAAACATCTCCCGGTTGCCGCGGTTGACTTCCGCGACGGCTTCGCGGTCGGGAATTTCCGTGCCGGTGGCGGCGGTGGAGACGGTATCGTGCATCAACCGTTAGATTAAAAAAGGCGGAGGACGGTTACGCAATTTTTTGCGCAAATGACGAACTTGTCATCTCTGGACAATTTCCCCGTCATTTTCGCCTGCTATGTTCGGTCCTTTCATGAAGAAATTTTTTCCGCTCATCCCTGCCATCATCGGCCTCGCCAGCGGCGCTCTGGCCCAAAATGGCGCGCCGCCGGCCCCATCTCCCACGCCGGCAGGCGGCGGCGCGGACGTGAAATTGCCGCAGTATGACGTGACTGGCCGGCAGGAAGAGCTTTTCACCTCGATCGATCGCAAGGTTTATGACGTGGGCCGTGACGTCCAGGGCCAAACGGGCAGCGCGGCGGATGTCCTGCGCAACATCCCCTCGGTCGACGTCGACATCGACGGCAACGTCAGCCTGCGCGGCAGCAACAACGTGCAGATCCTGATCAACGGCCGGACCTCTGCGCTGATGAGAAAATCCCACCAAGCCGATGCGCTTTCCCAATTTCCGGCAGACGCCATCGATCATATTGAAGTCATCACCAATCCCTCCGCCAAATACAAGCCGGACGGCCCGGCCGGCATCATCAATATCGTGCTTAAAAAAAAGAACGAGCCGGGGTATTCCGGTTCGGTGCGGGTGACCGTGGGAAATAACAAGCGTTTCGGTCTCGGCATCAACGGCAACTACAACACCGGTCCGTTCAATTTCGCCGGCGGCGCTAGTCTGCGGCAGGATGACCGGGTCCGCACCGCGACCGATCACCGCAGTTACATCGACCCGGTCTCCGGCCAGCCCGCCAGCACGCAAAGTTCAGTGTACGAGCGCTCCCGCCCCCTTTTTCAGCTCGGTCAATTCGAAGTCGATTACCGGCCGCAGAAACTCGACAAGCTGAGCGAGGCCGTCAATTCCGACTACCGGTCCTTCACCCGCTACGGCACCGAGGTCGATCAGACCACCATCGGCTCGTCGCCCACGACTTACAGGCGGCTGCGCTATAATCCGGAGTACGAGCACGACGTTGAATCGCGCACGGCTTATGAACATCAGTTTGGCCGCGAGGATCACACCCTGAACGTCGAATTCCGCTGGGAGCACGACACCGAGAATGAGGATAATCATTACACCAATCTCTACCTCAACCCGCTCGCGCCGACCACCAGCGACCATATCCAGGACAAAAACAACGAGCCGACGACCGAGGCCCTGGTTGAATACTCCAACACCTTGAGCAATGACACCAAGGTCGAAAGCGGCTTCGATTGGACTGACGACAAGCTGACCCAGGATCATATCGGCGAATCGACCGACCCGGTCACCGGCCTTTGGGTCAACAACACCAACCTCACGAATGAATTCATCCTGCGGCAGACGGTGACAGCGCTGTATGGAACTTATGAACGGACTTTTGGGAATTTTGGCGCGCTGGTCGGCCTGCGCGGCGAGGAGGCAGAGACCAAGGCCGACCAGGTGACGGCGGCCATCCGGGCGAATCAGCATTATTACCGGCTCTATCCCAGCCTCCATCTCGCTTACAACATCAGTGCCACCGGTCAGCTCCAGCTCAGTTACAGCCACCGCGTGCGGCGGCCGGAGGCGGACGATTTTAATCCTTACCCGGAATACCAGGACCCTTACAACCTTCGCGCGGGCAATCCCCGGCTCAAGCCGGAAGAAACGCATTCGATCGAGGGCGCGTACCAGTACAAAAACGGCGATGCAACTTATCTCGGCGCGCTATTTTATCGTTACACCTACAATACGTTCACCACGGTCAGCCAGTACATCAACAGCACGACCTTGCTGACCACGGAGGAAAACATCGGTCGTTCCCGGTCGGGCGGCCTCGAGCTCGCGGCCACGGATTCGCCCTGGAAGCCGCTATCGCTCAACGCCAGCGGCGACATTTATTACAACCAGATCGACGCCAGCAATCTCGGCTACACCTCCTACCGCTCCACCTTCGCCTGGACGGCCAAGATGAGCGCCGAATATGCCTGGTCCAAAACCACGCTTTGGCAGTTCAATCTCAACTACACCGCCAAACGCCTCACGCCCCAAGGTTATCGCCTTCCCACTTTCGTGGCCGATCTCGGCGTAAAGCACGAATTGAGGAAGAATCTGAGCGCGGTCGTGGCCATTTCCAACCTTTTCAATTCGCAGAAGGAGGAGACCAAGCTGGACACGCCGGTATTGCACGACGATTCCGTCCGCCGCCGCAACACCCGCTACCTCTACGTCGGCCTGGTCTACAGTTTCGGCTCGGAAAAAAAGAAGGGGAAATCCGACATTCTCCAGTTTGAGAACTAGGCGGCGCGGGGACGGCGGGGCGCGCTCACGGTTGCGCGCCCGCGCCGGCGGGCAGAAGGCCGTAAACGTAGAGTGCGCCCGTGCCGATCGGCAGGGCGCCAAATGTGGCGAGATAGACCTTGCCGTTCGCGACCGTGGGCGGCGCATTTTTGGAGATGCGCCCGCAGGTGTCACGGTCGGGATTCTGGTTTGAGTTCCACAACTCGCGGGTGATGTCGTTTGCATCGTAGGCGCGCAGCACGCCGGCCGCATTGACGTGAGCGTTGCCGTGGGGAAGAAGCGTGGCGTTGGCCCAGAGGATGCCGTCGCGATCCCCATTGGCGGAAAGTGACAGCATCGCGCCCGGGTAGGCGCTGGTGGCGGCGCTGACCGCGAGGGGCTGGGGGTCAAACCGCCCCTCATGAAATGAAAAAGCGTGCAGGGCCGCGTCCTGCGGCCAGAGGTAAACCAGGCCGCCCTTGGCCGCACTGTGCCAGTACACCGCGCCGCCGTTGATCTCGGTCTTGCCCACCGGCACCACCTGCAAGGCCTGATCGGTGCCGAGGTGGCCAAGATGGTCGGTATCGAGGAGGTAGATGGCACCCTCCTTGCCCGCGCCCATGACTTCATGCGTGCCCGGGATCAGCATTGCGCCGGAAGAGTTGATGTCATGATCGCGGCGGTTGAGCTCCGCGTAATTCGAGGGTGTGAACCAATCGAGCAGCTTTTCCTCCGGATCCAGCTTGAGAACGCTGTCGCTGAAATTCCGGCGTCCATCCCAAAGTCCGTTGGAAGTCGCGAAATAAAGGTTGCCGTCGGCATCGGCCGCCGGGCCCTGGCCGGATTGCCAAAGGCTGCCGCCATCTCCGTCCGGGCAGGTCTCAAGGACGCCGCGGATCTTCAGGGTGGCGGGATCGAAGCGGAAAAGAAAACCGTGATACGGTCCGACGTCGCAGTGCGAGCTGTAACCGACATAAAGATTGCCATGGGAAAGAAGCAGCGCCGGCCGCTGGTTCTCGAGCAGCGGATCGAAATCGTCCGCCGCGATCTCGACCGGACTGTTTGGCCGCTCCGCGCCGGTGGCGAGATCGAGCGCGTGCAGACGCTGGTGGAAAATTCCCTCTTCGTATGTCAGGGCGACGAGGTACAGCGTCCCGGTGGCGGGATCGATCACGGGCGTGCCGATGATGCCCATGTTGCCGAGAATATCGAGGCACCAGAACGGATGCTGCCGGACGCTGCCGGCCGTGCCGAGGTTGCGCTGCCAGTACGGCGGCACGTCGCGATCGGCGTCGAAGGCGTAAACCGTGTTGGCCACGGTCGCCACGAACACGACGTTGTGCCGGCCGCCAGCGATGGCGAGATTCGGAACAAAAAGCGGCTGGGCGAAGATTTCGTCATCGACGACATGGCGGAAAAGCAAACCAAACTGGCGTACGTTGACGTTGGCGGGGGTGAGAACGGTCTCCTCGAGATTTGCGCCGGTCCGGCCATTATCGTTGTGCTGGGTGTAAACGCCGACCCGGCCGAGCACGACCGGTCCGGCACCCTGGCCAGGTGGAGCGAGCTTCGGCTCAATCGCGGTCGCCGGCTCCATAGGCAGATGCTGCTGTTTGTGGCCCTGCGCCGCCTGGCGACCGAATTCGCGGACCACCCCCACGACCAAGGCATCGATCATAGCGGGCGAGTAGGCAGTGCCGAACGCTGGCATGCGTCCGTTAAGACCGTTGCGAATGGCGGCCGTGAGTTCGGCGTCGGAATGCGCCGCCTGCCATTTCAGGTCGGCAAAATTCGGCATGCCGGGGGTGGGGGAACCGGTGCCGTCACCGTTGTGGCAGCGCGCGCAGGTTGCGGCGAATTCTGCTTGCGCCGCCGTCCGCTCGGCGGGCGTGGGCGGGGCCGCGAAGGCGGTGACGGAAATTGCCAGGCCGACGCACAGGCCGGAAAAATATCGCGCGTGGCGGGCGCCGCAGCGCAGATGGGAAAGGATGGGAAGCGAGGGGTAGCGGGAGCGGTTCAAGGTGGGTTCGGTTTCGATGAAGCAAAAAAAGGATGCCGAAGTTGGCCAAGGGCAAGGGCCTTGTCCATCCCGGGAAGAAGGGCGCCGGTGTAAAGCGCAAATCACCGCGGAGCGCGCGGCCGGCTCAGCCCAAAATCCGAATTACGGATTCGAGCCGAGAGCGGCCGGAGGCATGGCCGTGCCGGCGATCAGCACCGAAAGGTTCTGCTGACGCGCCCACCATTGCTGAAACCGGCCGGTTTTTACGGCCAGCGGACCCGATGCGGGATCGTCGATGACGATCCATTCGCGGCCAATCGTGCCCACAACCACGACCCAATGGGCGGGGCGGGGGCCGATTTCATTCCAAAGCTCGAGCATCTGCGCGGTGATGAGATCGCCTTTCGGTGGCAACGGCATCGGAATCATGGCAATGACCGGCCGCCCCTGGCGCAAATTATCGAACAGATCGTCGAGGGAACCGGTATAAGCGAAGGCCTGGAGCCCGAGGTCCCCCGCCAGCGCTGTCAGATCGCGGGCTGTCGTGTCGCTCCCGAGCGGCGGGGCCTTTGACTCGAATTGCGCGGGATCGACGCCCCAGTGAGTGGCCACGGCGGCGACGCAGGCCGGTCCGCAGGAATAGGTTTTGTCCTGACGAATCGGCGTCACCCCGCTGACATATAGCCCCTCTTTTCCCAGCGGCATGCCGGTGAACGGCACCACCGAGGCGCAGGCTCCGAGCAGCAGCGGAACAGGCAACCACCATCCGGCAGCCCAGCGCATGGCTCTCTCCGGTCAGTAGCCTCCGCCCCCGCCGCCTCCGCCATGACTCGCGGCGAGGACGACGATGCCCACGACCACGGCGGCGCCCACCACGATCCAGATCACGGTGTTGTCGTCGGCTCCGGCGGCGCGCGGGTTGTACAGGTGCGCATCCATTTGACGGTATTTCGCAAATTCCTGCGCCGTGAGCGGCGCGCGGGCCAGAACCACGCTTGGCGCGGGCGGTGTCCGGGCCGGACCGGAGCGGAGGCTGGCGTCATCCGCCCGGCCGGTGACCACGGCAAAGTTGAACGTCGTAAGGAGAACGGCGGAAGCAACGATGGGTCGAAGGGAAATTTTCATGAGGGTGACGAATATTGACCCGAAGCTGCGCCGCGGCGGAGCAGGGAACGAGATTCTTTCCGTAACATCGTTGTTACCGCGGCGGCGTCCAACCGGGCCTGGGCGACCACACCTAATTTGCCCGCGCAACCGCAAGGTAAGCATTGCGGTCCGGGAAGCTATCGCTACCGTGGACCACACCAAGGATACCCATGAGCAAAGTCCGCATCCTGGTCGGCACGAAGAAAGGCGCCTTCATCCTCACCGCGGATGGCAAGCGCCAGAATTGGAAGGTCAGCGGTCCGCACTTCGCCGGTTGGGAAATTTATCATCTCAAGGGCTCGCCGGCGGATCCGGATCGGATTTACGCTTCGCAGTCGAGTGGTTGGTTCGGACAGATCATTCAGCGTTCCGACGACGGCGGCAAAACCTGGAACACCCCGGGCAGCAGTGCCGATGAGCTGAAAGGTCCGGAGGGCTTTCCTCGTGGCGAGAGCAACAAATTCACCTACGCCGGCGCGGTCGGCACCCACAAATGGTATGACGGCACGCAGCATCCCTGGGAATTCAAGCGCGTCTGGCATGTCGAGCCGTCGCTGACCGATCCCGACACGGCCTACGCCGGGGTGGAGGACGCGGCCATTTTCAAAACCACCGACGGTGGCCGAACCTGGCGGGAGCTGTCCGGCTTGCGCGGCGCCAAGGGCCATCTCTGGCAGCCGGGGGCCGGCGGCATGGCGGTGCACACCATCCTGCTGGATCCGAAGGACCCCCGGCGGATGTTCATCGCCATTTCCGCCGCCGGCGCGTTTCGCACCGACGACGGCGGCGAAACCTGGAAACCGATCAATCGCGGGTTGAAATCGCCCTACGAGCTGCCGGACCCGGACGCGGAGGTGGGGCATTGCGTCCACCGCATCGCCCTGCATCCGTCGCGGCCGGACGTCTTATTCATGCAGAAACACTGGGACGTGATGCGGACGGAAAACGCCGGTGAGCAGTGGCGCGAGGTCAGCGGCAACCTGCCGAGCGATTTCGGTTTTCCCATTGAAGTTCACGCCCACGAGCCGGAAACCATTTTCGTCGTGCCGATCAAGAGCGACTCCGAGCACTATCCGCCGGACGGCAAGCTCCGTGTCTACCGGAGCAAGACCGGTGGCGGCGAGTGGCAGGCGCTGACCAAGGGCCTGCCGCAGAAAAATTGTTACGTGAACGTCCTGCGCGATGCCATGTCGATCGATTCGCTCGATCCCTGCGGCGTTTATTTCGGCACAACCGGCGGGCAGGTCTATGCCTCGTCCAACGGCGGCAATTCCTGGAACGCCATCGTTCACGACCTTCCGGCGGTGCTTTCCGTTGAAGCGCAGGTTTTGCGATGATTCGGGTGATGCTGCCGTTCCATCTGCGCAACCTTGCGCGCGTGCCCGGCGAGATCGAACTGGAGGTGGCCGGGCCGGTGACGCTGCGTGCCGTGCTCGATGCCCTCGAGGCGCGCCACCCTGTGCTGCAGGGCACGATTCGCGAGCATGGCACGCTCCGGCGCCGGCCGTTCGTGCGGTTTTTCGCCTGCCGGAAAGATTGGTCGCTCGAGCCGCCGGAATCCCTTCTTCCCGCCGAGGTGGCGAGCGGCGCGGAACCGTTTCTGGTTGTCGGCGCAATGGCCGGCGGCTGAAACTGCAGGCCCACTTCCCAAATTCATGCCATGAAACTTATCCGTCCCTCTCCGCTTTTTGTCCTCCTCTGTTTTTGCGCCGGCCTGCGGGGCGCGCCGATCCAGCACGACTTCCTCGCGATCGATGAGGGCTTGAGCAACCTCATGCGGGTGGACGAAAAGAGCCCGAAAAAGAACTGGCTGGTGCACATCGGCAAGGACCATCCCCGTGACATGCAGTTGATCGGGGGGAACCGTCTTCTGATCAGCCACGACCAGGGTTATGCCATTTTTGACCTCACCACCGGCAAGCTGCTCAAGGACGTATCGCTTTATCACGACATTTCCTCGGTGCGGTGCCTGCCGAACGGCCATTTGCTCGTGATCGGGGTGGATTTCGATCTCGCCAAAAAGAACAAGGGCGACAATCCGCTCGGCGATCCGACCGGCCGGCATGTGATCTTCGCCGAATTTGATGCCAACGACAAGGTCGTGCGCCGAACCGCCTATATTGGCGACTATGCCCGATTGGTGCGGGAGACGGCCCAGGGCACGTTTCTTTGCGGCTGCAACACGATGTTTCGGGAAGGCGATGCCAACGGCAATTGGATCCGGGAGATTCCGGTCGAGGGCTTCACCCATGCCTGGAAGGCGGTGCGCTTGCCGAACGGCGATACGCTCATGTCGGCGGGATATGGCACGTCCCAGAAGAAAGGGTCTTCCTTCATGGTCGAAGTCGATGCCACGGGAAAAATCGTGCGGAAGTTCGGGGCGGCGGGGGACGTGCCGCCGGAAGTGCATCCCTATTTTTATGCGACTTTTCAGCTTCTGCCCAACGGCGATGTCGTCGTCGCCAACTGGCAGGGCCACCGGGCCGGCCACAATTATTCCGGCGTACAGATTCTCGAATTCGACCCCAAGGGCGCGATCGTCTGGGAATGGAGCGACCGCGCTTTCGTCTCGTCGGTTCAGGCCGTCCTCGTCCTCGACGGGCTCGACCCCGCGGTCCTGCACGACGAACGAAACGGGGTGATGGAGCCGCTCGCATCTGCGCCTTAGCTGCGCTGCGACTGGCCGGCTCCGGCTCAACCGTCTTAGGCGGTGAGGGCCCGGCTGCGCACCGCCGAAACCTGAATCGGCGGCGCCGTCATACCCGCATCGGTCGGGGTGTTCCAATTGAGGACCCGGCCGCTTCCGCTCGCCGGCAGGGTAACCGCGATCAGCCGCCGCATCTGCACCAAGGCGGCGACCAGGTGCTGCAGCGATCGATCGCCCCGCCGCAAATGAGCCGCCGCCAGAACGGCCGCCTCGCGCGGGAAGATCGCCGCCAGCGGTTCGAAACCAGAGGGAGCCCGCGCCACCGCTCCGATTCCCGGACGGCAAAACTGTCCCAGCCAGCAGAACCAGTCGGCATCGATTTGCGGCATGTCCACGGCCAGGACCGCGAGCCAGCGGGTCGGCAGGGCGACCAGCGCGGCATGAAGGCCCGCCAGCGGCCCGGCGTTCGCAATCGTATCGTGCCGTTGCCGCACCCGCTCACCGAGGCGGGGCTGTCCGTTTCGGCGAACGACAAACACCGGATCGGCGCCGGCCCCGCGCAGAACGTTCAGTTGGCGCCGCCAGAGCGGCGCACCTTCCCAGTCGAGCCCGGCCTTGTCCCGGCCCATCCGCCGGGACTCGCCACCGGCGAGCACCGCGCCGGTCAACGACCATGCCACCGCGTTCACGGATCGCGCTGCAACCACCCGTCGCTCAAGATCCGGCAGCGCAAACCGCCGCGACCGCGCAGCCACGCCTCCGCTCCCGGCGCCACGGCCTGATCCATCCAATAACAAGGACGGCATTCTTCCACCCCCTCCAGCTCGACACCCTGCAAGGTGAAACGCCGTCCGATCAGCGTGGTCAGCTCAATTCCCTCCGTGATCAGGTTGCGGCGGACCACCGCCGGCGAAGACAGGGAGAGGCGGAGCGCCCCGCACAGCGCCTGAAAAATCTCCGAGGCAAACAGCGTAACCTGCCCCTTGTAATCCGGCTTGTAATCGAAAAACCGGTCGCCGCGCAGTCCGCGCCCGGCGACGCATTCCACCGCGGGAACTTCCGCCAACGGATTTTCCTCCGCTGGTCCGCCGTGATGGCCGAAGAAATTGTGGCCCGGCGAAATGAAAATATGACGGAGACGAATCATGTCGCGGAATAAGGTGATTTTTCCACCGCCACGGCACACGCCTTGTAAGCCGGTTGCCGGGACTGCGGATCGAAGGCGGAAAGGGTAAGGCGATTCACGGTTGCAAAATGCATTGGCAGAAAAACCTGGCCCGCCTGAATAATGGGCGTGATTACCGCCGCTGCAAGGGCCTCGCCGCGACGCGAGCGCACCCGCACGTTGTCGCCGGGCCGCAATTTCAGGCGGGTGGCGTCCACCGGATTGATTTCCACATAAGGGGCGCTGGGCGCCAGTTTCTTCAGCACGTCGCTCTTGTCCGTACGCGAGCCGGTGTGCCATTGGGCGGAGGACCCACGCCCGGTGAGAAGGAGGAAGGGATAGTCTGCGTCCGGGGCCTCGGGCAGGGGACGCGGCTGGTCGAAGACGAACCGGGCCCGGCCGTCGGCGGTAAAAAACTTTCCGTCGCTGAAAAGCCGCCGGGCCGGCGCGGGCGGCGCCGTTTCCGCCTCGGCATAGGGCCACTGGATGCCGCCGCACGCCTCGATCTGGGCATAGTCGCGAATGCCGGTGAAGTCGCACGGCTGGCCGCGGGACAATTCCTTCAAAATCTGGAAGACGGCCTCCGGCGAAGTCCACCGGGCAAAGAGATCGCCGCAGCCCCAATATTGGGCGATGAGCTTGAAGATGGCGAAATCACCCAGCGCCTGGCCGGGCGCGCGCGCCACCTTCTTCACCAGGCCGAGGCGCCGTTCGGAATTGATCAGGGTGCCGGTTTTCTCGCCCCAACCCGCGGCGGGGAGCACCAGGTCGGCGCAGCGGGCCGTCTCGGTGGTGGCATACATGTCCTGGACCACGAGAAAATCCAGCCGTTCGCGCAGCGCGGCGAAGCGTCCCTGGTTGATCCAGGAATGGGCCGGGTTGGTCGCAACGACCCAGAGCCCCTTGATCTCGCCGCTCTCGATCCCGGCGACGATCTGGTCGTAGGCCAGGCCCTTCTGCGCGGGGATGCGATTTGTATCCATATTAAGAATACGAGCAACATGCGCCCGGTGCGCAGCGTCGGCAAAGTTGTAACCGCCGAGCAGGGAGGTGGCGTTGGCGAAGAGGCGCGAGCCC